>NZ_JBNAZM010000012.1:0-120679 GCF_051195215.1 Arhodomonas sp. AD133
CCGGGCGGCCCGTCGGCGAGGCGAACAGCTCGCCCCACTCGCGCTCGAACACCGACCAGTCGATACGCTCAGCGAGCTTGACCAGCGGGTGCTCCAGGTTGATGAGGTTCACCAGCTCACTGCGGAAGAGATCGTCCTGCGGCGTGCGCCGCTCGTCCCGAGGACCCATCCAACACCGTCCGTTATTGCAGGGAAACTGCTCTGAGCGTACCAAAAACCGGCAATTACAGAACGCTGGGAAACGCCGAAATCTACGCCGCATCAGTCGGTTGCGAGTTTTTCAGAACCGACTACGTAACGAAACCTTAGTTAACTCGCTTTTGTTACGCAAGTCAACGAGACCATATACCATCCGTATTTCCGTATGGGAACCGGCCGGAAAGACCGAAGTTCATTCGGGCCGGTGGGGCTCCAACCGAACGGCTCGCAAACTCTGCGGGCCTCCGAATGTCCGGGGGTGGGACGACGCGTGCATTTGCCGAGCAGGGGTTCCATTCGATGACGAACCGGCTGCCGATGGATCGGTGGTTCTCGGCCCAATCCTCCAAGAGCACGGGCTGCCAACACTGGCCCATATCCACCGGAAGCTGCGCCGCCCGGGCGTGACGCTACTGCTGCGGCAAGTGTACGGCGCAACGCCACGAACCCGAGTTGAAACCCTCCTATCAGCGTCTGGCAAGCCACTACGGCGTGGAGGTGCTGCCGACACGCCAACGCCGACTCCGTGACAAGGTCGTGGTGGGCGTCATCAGCCTGATCCCAAGTGCGAGCAACGTTGGTTCCGAGGATTACACCGGGTGCCGCAACCAAGGTCTAAAATGTCAAAGACAAATTTTGTAAATACCCTCTAAAAGGAATCCACCATCCCTTTCATTAAGTCGGCATATGTGAGACCTTCCTGTGGCAGGCATTGGCCTTCATCGAACAAGGTCTCCACTTGATCGACAAGCTCGCTTCCCAACCATTCGCGTACCGCCCGACGATGACCATTCCGCCTTTTGTCCTCTTTCAAAGGCCGGCGAGTGCCGCGTTTCAGCAGCGCCGTATACATTGGCACATCCGGCAAAACCGGTGACAATGCTGCCGCTTCGCGATTGGCATTGATGTCGTACGGGATCTTTACACCAGCGGGATCCAGATCGCCGAAGTATCGTATCTCGACGGCGCCGACCTCCCGGACGATAAAGTCCAGGTAACTCCCCGAACCGGCTTCACCAGCAGCGGATGCACGAGACCAGGCGTTGCCGGAGCCGTAGGCCACCGCCGCATACCGCCGGCTGCGTGCATTCCATTCTTTCACGGACCAATAGGAATGATGGTTCTCCACCACCAGTAACGGACGTCCGGCACTGCCCTGCGGCCCCGCTTCGAATGGAATCGGCTGGGGCACCCGGAAGCAGCCCAGATCCGTGAGATGTACCCCGCCGTTGAGCAGATAGCCCCGGGCGTCCGCCAGCGTGTCGAGCCGCTTTTCGTCGCCGAATATCTGTAGCGAGCGCTCCCGAAGCGGTATCGGCGGATTCAGGTCCGGCCGTTGCTTGAGAAAAGCGTTAATGGCCCGGGCGGCACCGATTTGCTGCACATTACGCAGACTCGCCGCAAAGGCCATTTCGGGGAGCCACGACTCCTGATCACGCTGTTTGACGGCCGTCGAGTCCGCCCGCATCCCCCGCAGCCTCACATGGTCCGGGAGGGGCGGTCGGCCCGGGCGCCAGAGATGCGGCGCTTTCGGGCACTCGAGGCTACCCTGCTCTTCCAGTCGCTCCAGCAGGAACCTCAGCCGCTGGCGGCCCGATGCGCTCTGGCTCTCATCCGGCCAGAGCCGCCGGTAGCAGGTCTGCACCGTATTGAGCGCAATCTTCACCCGGCCGTAGGCCTGCAATTCCGCCAACAGCCGGTTCGCATCCTGCCCGTCATCCGCCATGAGCCACCTGTTGTGCCTCCTCGGTTGCTGCACTCCCGCGATGGAACGTCCAATCAGCGACTTCCAGCACGATGCGGCCGGTGTTTCGGTCCTTGCCCGCTTTGCGCAGGCGCACCACGTGGGGCAGCGTCCGGAGGGAGTTGTAGTCCTGGATCCCGGTGGGGAAGATGAGCTGCACACCGAGTTGCGTAGCCATTTCCACCTGCGGCAGCAACAGCGACGGGCTGTTCACCTTGGCAAAGGGGTTGTCCACCAGCAGGAAGCCGTAAGCCTTGCCACCGCCCATGCTCAGGGCGCGCATCTGGGCACGGATATCCGCCATGACCAGATACAGCAGCATGGCCGAGGTCATGCCCTGACCGCCGGAGCCCACGTGGCGGGTGATGGGCACATAGTGCGGGTTGGCGTCCGCCGGTTTGAGGAGCTGGATGCCCAGCTCCCGATCGCCGCGATGCACCTCAGCGTATTTCTGCAGCAACTCCGTGGCCAGTTTGGCCGGGTCCGTGCGCGTCACTCCCGCTTCGATCAGCTCGCGGATATAGCCGTCCACCGCCTGCTGGCGCTCGCTGTACTCGACCCGCTTGAGCTGCTGGCGCACTTTGATGATGGGCTTGCCGCCGAAGTAAGGCACCCCGTCCGGCACGCGGGATCGGCAGGCCCGATCCAGCAGCACGATAGCTTCGTTGGCGAAGTTCATGAGCCGGTTGATGACCACGTCCACGTGCCCCTTCAACCGCTCCAGGATCTCGTTCACGGCCCGCTGACGGGTCCGCGCGGCGTCCAGGAACCGGCTGGCGTTGTGGCAGGCCGACGCGATGTGGGTGCCCGCCTCGGCCATGCTGCGGCAGATGCGCGGTTCGTGCTGCTCGAACTCCGGTGAACTCAGGAATTCGTGAACCGGCCGATAGGCCTTGCCGGCGATCTCTCCGGCCTGTTTGAGCTGCCCGGTGGCGCCGGTGTGGTATTCCTTGGCCGCATCCGCCTGAGCACCGATGGCTTCGATGGTCTCGGTACTCAGGTCCATGGATTCCATGGTCACTTCACTGTCCACGTGAGGCAGCACTTTCCGGGCCTGCTGCAGGTCGGAAATTCCCGCGTCGATACGTTCGACGGCCCTGCGCTGCTGCTCGCGATCCTGGGAGATGGCGTCACGGCGTTCCCGGGCTTCTCGGGCCTCGCTTTCGGCGCGGCGGCTGACCGCGCCGAGCTCTTCCAGCGGCAGCTCGGCCACGTCGTTGGGGATGTTGGCCTTTTCCTGTTTGTGGTGCCGCTCGGAGCGGAAGCTGACCAATTGGTTGCGGGCGGTGGTAACGGCGGATTCCGCTGCCCCCTTCTCTTCCAGCGCCCGCTCCAGTTCGGTCTGACGCTGCTGTGTCTCGGCATCCAGATTCTTGCCGACGAATGCCGCCACGTCGGCCTCGCGCTGGCCACCCAGATGGTGCTCATACGTCCGGTGCGCCTCGTTGGCTCGCTCGCGAGCCACCTTGAGCTGGTTCTGCAGGCCTTCCAGATCCAGCTTGTCCTCGCTTTCGTGGAGGGTCTGCAGCAGGGTGTCGTAGGCGCTCTGAAGCTCTTCCAGGCTGGCATCCGGGGCGGACTGGCCGGATTCGTCGGCCAGGTGGTAGTCCACAGCGCCAAACCGCTGCCGCAGATTGGACCGTGCTGTCTCCGCATCGCGGCGCTGGTCGTTCAGTGACTCCCGCAGGGAGGCATTGCGCTCCACGCCCTGCCGCGCCTCGGCCAGTTGTTCGCCGACGCGGGTAAGGCGATCCCGGACTTCGGCCAGCAGGCGCCGGTTTTCGGCGTGGGCATCGGCGTGGTCGCGCAGGAAGGTCCGCAGTTCGTGAATGACTTTCTGCAGTTCCTGGGCGTCGCCACGCAAACCTTCCAGGCGGGACTTGAGGGTGGCCTCCTGCCGCTCCAGGTCCTCGGCGGCGGTGTTAATGGCGTCCAGCTCTTCGTCGGCTCTGGCGATGCCCTCGTCCAGCTCCGCCAGCTTGTGGCGCAGGTTTTCCAGCCGGTCGCCACCGAATCGGCGGCGGTAATCGCGAATGGTTTCGCGCAGGCCATTGATGACCTCGCTTTCCTGCTTGACCCGCGCCTGCTGTTCCTGCAGGCCGGCCAACTGCTCGTCCGCTTCCGACAGAAGCTCGGCGGCGGCGTTGCGGTCGTAGACGGCATCGTGGGCCGCCGGGATAACGTGGCGATCGTCGCCGGCGTCGGCCGCGTCGGTGCTCGGCTTGGAGACGACCACCGGTTTGGACAACTTGAGATCGGCGAAATCGGTCTCGCGCAGGCGGTCCAGATCCTCGTCGCGATAGACCACCACGCCGAGATAGCGCGCCGGATCACTGTTGACCAGCCGGCGGGTTTCCTCGGCATTCGACGTCACGCCATCGGCGAGATAGCCAGGATAGTCCCGTGCCTGTTCGAAGCCGCGCTCATGGAGGAAGGTCAGCGCCTTGTCGGTATCCGCATCGCCGGGGGCCAGGCCGGTCTCGCGGATGCGCTCCACATCCCGCTGGAGGGCGTTGATGTCGTTATCCAGCCGGCGCCGCTGGCTGTCCCGCTTTTCCGCCAGTTCGGTGAGGCGCTCGTAGACCCAGTCCAAGGCCGGATCGATGTCGTCGGTGCCGAGGAGGCGTTTGAGCTCGTCGTCGCCGGCAATGCGGTCGCGCTCCGTCTCGCCCTCGGTCAGCTGGTCGCGTACCTGCTTGGCGTCCGCACGGTGCTGGCTCAGGCGGGCCTGCACGCTCTCGCGCTGTTGCTGTTGTTCGCGACGGCGTTGCTGCAGTTGGGCTTGTTCCTGCTGGGCGCGCTCGCGTTGTTCCTCGTTGTCGGCCAGGCGCTCTTCATTGCGCTCCAGCGCCGTTTTGGGCGCTTCGTGCTCCACCAGAATGCCGCTTTCGCGCAGGCGGTTCAGGGCACGCTCGTACTGGTCCAGACGCTCCTGGTAGAGGGTCTGCTCTTTGAGTGCTTCGGCCTGTTCGCCTTCCAGACGTTTCTGGTCGGTCTTGAGCTGGGCGTCCTGCTCGTCCAGGCGTTCGACCTGTCCGGTCAGATCGTCGATGCGAGCCTGTTCGGCATCCACATCCACCTGCAAGCGCGCCCGCAGGGCGCTGCCCGCGGCGCGCACCCGCTCTCGAACCGGGGCCAGCTCGGCGCTCTTGCTCTCCAGCAGTTCCCGCTTGGAGCGGACCTCCGCTTCCTTGACGCGCAGCGCGGTGAGGTAATCGGCAGCCTTGATACAGCTCAGCTCACCGCGCAGGACCTCGACCTTCCTGGCGATCTCGGCGACGAGGTCCTCGTTGTCGCTGACCAGTCGGCTCAGCCGCAGATCTTCCAATGTCTCGTAGTACACCTGGGCCTGTTTGGCGGCCTGCTGGACGTCCAGTAACTGCTGGCTGATGGTCTCCAGATCCGCCTCGGCGCGCACCTTCTTCGACGCCTCGATCTCGATACGCGCTTCGATGGCCGCGGCCATGCCCAGCACGTGGGCTTCCGCCTGTCGCAACCTGCCCTCGGCAGTGACGTACTCGCCGGCGGATTCGCCAAAGGTCTCCAGGCGCGAGACGAATTCGTGCAGCAATTCCGAGCGGCGCTTCTGCTCAGGGTACTGGCGGGACTTCTCGATGGTCTGGCCCAGGGCATCGCACACGGCGGCGCCGCTGTCACTGTCCAGCACCATGTCGAAGAAGGCGTGCATGAAGCGGTCTTCGGACTCGAACTTGCTGAAGACGTCCAGGCCCGCTTCCGTCTTGCACAAATCCACCTGTTTTTCCACCAGCCACGGGTCCACCCCGTTGCTGTCCAGCAGTTTCTGCCAGTCGCTCTGGGTGTCGGTGTGCTGGAACGAGGCATTCTCGGCCGGGGCGCGCTTGAGCCAGTTCTTGAGCTGCTCCCGGGTGTCGACGGTGAACGCATTCCCCAGGCCGGCGAACGGCAGCTCGTCGAAACCAAATCCGGGCTGGGCGTCGAACAGGAAGAAGTCCCGGTCCAGCTCCTGATTGTCGCGAACCACCACGCACTGCGCGATCACCAGCCGGCGGTCGCTTTCCACCAGATCGGCATTGCTGGCATCCAGCTCGATGGCAATGACACCGGGGACGCGGTCGAAGTAGTCCCGAAAGTGGTGATGGGGTTTCTGCAGATGCTGGATGAACTTGCGCTGCTCCGGCACGAAGCACGAGGCAATCAGCGACAGCAGCGTGGTTTTACCACCGCCGTTTTCCAGGTTGATGATGGTGTGGTCCGGCTCGCTGTTCTCAGCATTAATGAACGGAATCACCATCCCGTCGTACCAGGCCTCCTGGTAACCGACGCGGCTCAACAGCACACGGCGAATTCGATACATCAGGCCGTCTCCTCGTCCCGACGTTCAGTAGCAATCTCATGGAGGGTCCGCAGCAACGTGCCCGTGCTGCGCGCCAGCAGGATGCGGTAGCGATCGGTGGGCACATAGAAGCCCTCTTCACCGCCGCGTCGTTCCTGCTGCAGCAATAACTTCTGGTTCTCCAGATGGTTCAACACAATCTGGACCAACCCCTGCAGCGACGACGGACTGGCGCGATCGGACTGCGGCATGGTGGCGGGCAGCTCCAGCAGGTAGCGCCACGTCGGGCGCAGATCCATGGGCAGGCTTTCCGGGTCCTCGTCGGCGAGCTTTTTCAGGCGACGGCACAGCTCCGTCACCCGCTCGCGCACTTCCGTCGCGGAGGCGCTGGGCGGGGTGATGTCCGGGTCGTCAATGGCGTCAGCGGTGGGATAAAACGCCGACGCCACGGCCACCTGGATGACCACGAACACCGCCCGATTGGTGTTCTGGGTGTCCCGCCCCAGCGAGGCGCGGAATTCCGCCATGCGCTGGGCGAACAGGCTATCCGGATCGCTGGGCGCCACGACGGCGCCGGTGGCGGTCACGTCCAGCACTTCCAGCTTCAGCCCCCTGGCCACGGCATGAACCACCTCGCGAAAATCCAGATCCTCGCGGAAGCGATTCACCAGGCTCTGGTATTCGCTGTCCCGTTGGGGCGAGGCGCCCCAGCTCAGGCCCTTCTCCACCAGACGGGACGCGTTTCGGATGTCCTCATTGGTCGCCATGATCGTCCTCCCGTCGCCGGATCACCAGTTCCACCCCGGACAGCAGGTCGCTGCTGAACCGGCCCGCTACCTGTGCCTGGGTATCCGCGGCATCGGACTGCGGGCTGAAAGCGGAGATGATGTGATAGGCGATGCAGCGGCGCTCCTGTTCGGACAGACCCTGGTCCGCCGCATGGGTCAACAATGCACTGAAGTTGAGCTCGCCGGCTTCGGCGACCCGTTCGTTAATGAATCGCGTCATTCGTTCCTGCATTTCATTGGGGAAGGCCTCGGCGTCGATCGCAAGGGCTTCCAGATCCGTATCCTGCGGCCGATGATCCGTGCCTTCCCCCTGCTCGCTGAGATCGGCGATGCCTTCCAGCAGGATCACCGGGTCGAAGATGCTCGGGGTGATCGGCCGGTTCATGGCGGTATGCATGGCTTCGGCTGCCTGGCTGATAGGCCCCAGCTTTTCCTCCAGCATGGGCAGCAGCACTTCCGGCTCCAGGTTGGACAGGCGGCTGCTGTCACGCAGGCGAAACGCCCGGTTCTGGGCGTCCAGAAAGCGATCGGGCGCGTCCATGAGGTCCGACTGGAGATTCGCGTGGCGACGACGGCACTCCTGCAGCAGGTCGCGCAAATCGGCAAGCAGTTCGCGCTGGTCCTCATCCAGTGAGGAGGTGTCCCGGTTGTTCACCGCGGAGAGCAGTTGCCCCTCTTCCCGCTCCCGTTCGCAGACGTGGTCCAGGGAGTGCTGGAGCTGACTGCTGATTTCGTCGTAGCCCACCGCGTCCGGATAGCTTTCGTACCGGCGCAGGGTTCGCTCCAGACGGGTTTGGTATTCAATGGTGCGGGTTCGTGCGCGCTCGGCCAGGAAGATGGCATCCTCGAACGAGCCCTTCTCCACCATCTTGCCGATGAGCAATTCCTCGGCCTGCTGCATGAGCGCCGGGTCCACGTCCAGCATGGACAGGTAGGCGGTAATGCCTTCCGGTGTCAGCGAATAGCGCAGTTGCCCGTCGGCCGCCTGTTCGTAGTGCACCAGCCGGAAGCGCCGTTCACGCCACTGCCCTTCGCTCAGCTCGAAATACGGCACCACGAACTCCCGGTGCCGTTCGCGGCCGTTGGTGAGCGTGTCCAGCACGTATTCGCTGATGCGCTCGGCCTTCTCCTCGGGCAGTTCCGCACTCATGCGCCAGGCCTGCCCGCACAGGTGGTCGATGACATCGTCATGTCTGGCACCCAGGCCCACCACCATCTGCACGGAAATGAAGTCGAAAGCCGCCAATGCCAGAACCTTCGGGTCCACGGACTCGAACAGCGCCTCATCACCACCCAGGCGATGCCGGTTCTGCTCGATCCAGAAGATGGGCTGCAGCAGCACCAGGCTGCGCGCCTGGTTGGTCAGCGCTCGATCGCGTTCGGCTTGGCGGCGACGTCTGGCGCCGCGTTGTTCCGTAGACCGCGCGGCAGTTGCCACGTCAGTGAAGAGATCGCCGGAGGAAGGCGAGGTGTGCGACGTTCGTTTCTCGGTCATGGCTCAGCGTCGTGCCCAAACGGTAGCGGCCACCGGCAGACCCAGCGGCCCAAGAGGAAGCTCGCCAGTTTACACCTCAACGGCGGTTCCCCGTTGACCGCCCCGCTCACGCAGCCGGCATACTTCGCAAGGTGTCCGCGCCCGGCGCCCCCAGCTGAGCAGGGCTGGGGCATTGAACTGGAGCTCGACGCAATGGCGTGTCTACGACGACGCCTGGAGCAGATCGTCGCGATTTCCGTGTGTCGGGATCAGCGCGCTGCGGGTGCCCAGCTGGCAACGAAGCCGTCCCGACGGCGGGCCGGCCATTGGTGGTGGTCGCTCGCGATCAGAACTGCACGGAGATTTCCGCCGTTAGGCGGTCGCCGTCGTCGAACTGGCCAAAGAAGCCATCCTGATCGCCACCCAGCCAGTCCCCACCAACGGTCAGCTCATAACGACCGTGGAGACGGTAACGGAGCTCGGCCGTCACCCAATGGTCAGTCTGATCCAGGCCCACCATGGTGAATACGCGCAGCTTGAGACGGCGTTGGAGCCAGTATCGCTCGATCACCCCGCTGGCGTAGTTCCCGCTCGGCATCGCCAGGTTCGCTGGCTCGCCGTCGTCCTCGAAATGGAAGACCTGACCGCCAATCAGCCAGTTATTCGGGGTCCAGTCCATGCCCAGGGCCGCGTGCACCGCATCCTGCTCGCGCTGTACGGGCACGCCGTTGGCGTCGATAAAGCTGCGGTAGCCGTTCGGCGTGTAGAGCAACTCGAAGCGCCACACCGTCGACCCGTAGGGCGCGTCGCCGGAGATGCCGAAGAGACTCTGACGCACTGCGCGAGGGGTTACCCGAAGCGTGTTCGCACCAGAGATTTCGGTGAAATACACCGGCTGATTGGACCATCCACGGTAAGCCAGGGCAGAGAGCTCCCAGGGGCCGGCACGCCCGGTCCATTTCACGCCCACTTCCCAGTTGTCCGGGGTTTCGTCGGGCTCCGCCACCGACTCCAAATCAAGCTCGACACCGACGGGAAGACGTCCCTGCGTCGGATCGAAGCGGGCGTCACGGTCGGGCACACGCCCGGTTTCGAGGTCGGGGACCAGGACAACCTGTATCTCCTGATCACCCCGGTAATAGGAGGCGGTTCCCAGCCAGAGGGGCATTCGTGTACGCACCTCGTCGTCGAGCACGAACTCCCGGGTGTCCCGCGGGTTCACCACGTCGAGCAAGGGAAAAGCGTCCATCTTGCCCCACACGACATTCTGCTTGCCCAGCGACACGGACCAGTCGAGGGAGTCCCGGCTGAGCTCCAGCCGGCGGATGGAAGCCTTCTCGTAGGTATCCGGCTCGATCCGGTCTTCGTGCCGATACCAGCCCGTTGCCGCGAGGTTCCACCCCAACCCTGCCGAGGTTTCCCACCCCAGCTCGACGAGTTTGTCGCTGAGTACGGCTTTGCCTTCCCCCGGACCTGTCAGCCCCACACCTCCCCGATAGAGTATTTCTCCGTGAATCCCGTTCGCACGGCACGGCTGCGAAGTGCCCGTCGTAATGCCCGCGACGAGCACCAGCATCAGGCAGGCGTATACCCGCGGCGGCCGGCTATCCGGCTCAACGCCGCAGGAACCGCTTCGATACATAGAAGTCTTCCACTGACTGATCGATCTTGTCCTCGACGATCTCGAGGCGTGTTTCCCGGCCGCTACGCCGGTCCTTCATGGCCTGCCGGGTGGGCCGCCAGTAGCCGGCGATCCGGCGAAGGCCGCTGGCCGTCTCGACTTTCACGATGTCGCCGTCGTCGCCGAATAGCTCCACCCGCACGGGATAGAGCGACTCCGTCTCGATCCAGTACACCTTCTTCGAGTAGCCACTCGCCTCACGCTCCTCCGCGGTGCTCGGTTTGGCTTCGACGACGTGGCATTCGCCGTCGGTGCCCTTGCAGGCGGTCGAGCGAAGCAGTCGGAAGTCGTACTCGGATATCTGGTAGTCCTCGAAATCCTCGTAGGAGTACTCCGTGCCCATGTACTGATTGCTCTTTTCCTGCCCTGCGATGCGCCGTATCCGTCGCGAGGAAGGCAGGTAGAGCCAGATGTCGTTCTGCCCGCGGTTGTCGTCCACGATCAGCAGCCCCGTGCCCTCGAAGACCGGCGGGCTCTGGAATTTCTGAAGAGTCCTCTCTTCGTCCGCGCCGTTTTTCGAGTAGGTGACGAACTCGCGAACCTGCTCCACCTCGCCGCCGGCCGAGACAATCTCCATCCGGTATTGAATGACCTCGGTGTCGCTCTTGAGCTGCTCGTCGGAGCGACGAACCAGCGTTTCACCATCTTCCGCCGCCACCGCCGGCGTCGCCGCAATAAGACACAGTGCCGCGACAGCGGCACCGCAGACCCGCAGACGATTCATCCAAGCCTCCTTTGCCTGAGCAGTTGAACCAGTGGCGTTGTGAGGATGGTGCGCACCGACGGTGCGGCCGCCAGCGGCAACGCCACGAGTGCCGGCAGCCAGGCGACGGCGAGGCTCTGCCAGCTCACGTCGGTGAGCACCAGAAACCAGGCGTCGCTCAGGCGTGCATTCAGAAAACGTGCAATCGTATAGCCGATGGGCATCGATAGAACGATTCCCATGAATCCCAGCAACGCCACCTCGCCGACGAGCATTCGCCGTACGGTGCCATCCGCGAATCCCAGGACCCGCAGTACCCCGTACTCCTGACGCCGCTCCATGACGGTGAAGGACGTGCTGGCGATGAGTATGATCACCGCGACGACCACGCTGAAGGCGGTGGTGACGTAGATGATCGAGAGTATCTGGGAGGTCAGGTCGAGCACCTTGCGGGTGAGCTCATCCTTCGGGGTGACACTCGCCACGCGGTCCATGCGCCGCAGCTCGGTCGCCACCGGCCCCGGAGCACCCGAGGTGCGCAGCAGAATACCCGTGACCTGGTCTTCCATGTCGAGCCAGCGCTGCACGGTCTCAAGCGGGGCGTACACGGCACCGGGTGTGGTTCCCGAGAAGACGCCGGCCACCTGCGCGGAGAACGTGTCATCGTCGCGCTCCACGGTCAGCCGATCCCCCGGTTCGACGCCAAGGCGTTGTGCAAGGTTGTATTCGAGCACGATCGCTTCTTCGTCACCGGGCTGCAGGCCACGTCCACTGGTGATGTTGGTTCGCCGCATGGACGTACCGGCGGGCACGCCGGTGAGCAGTGCCGGCTCACGGCTGCCGTCATCGCTCAACCGGACGTTTCCGCGCAAATAGCCTTCCACGTCGGAGACGCCGTCGACGCTGCGGTAAGGGCCCAGCTCGTCGGACCACATCGGCACCATGAAACCGACGGACACATCCCATCGGTCACGGTCGAACCCGCGGTCGATGGTGTACAGGTAGGAATCGCCAGCGATCAGGTACGACAGCGACACCCCCAGGGCGAGCCCCACGGAGATGACTGTCAGCCCCGTGACGACGCGTCCGCGCATGAGGCTGCGCAGCGGATAGAAAACGGTAATGTGGTTGCGCAACCCGCTGACCAGACGCATCACCCGGCCACCGCCGCCGCGGGAACGCGATGCCTCCACGCCGCGAACCGCCTCCTGTGGTGTCAGCCTCAGCACCCTCGCCAATGGCCACGCCGCCATCAGAAACGTGCACAGCAGCACGCCTGCCAACCCCTGCCCCAGGTAGGCAGGTCGTACCGCCAGTAGCGGATCCGGCATCCCGAGCGCGTCTGCATAAATGAGCCCGAAATCGTAGAGAGTCGCGTAGGCGACCGGTATGGCGATCACGGCCGCGCACACGGCGACCAGGAGCATCGGATAGCACTGGGCGAGAACCAGCCGGCGGTTGGGATATCCAAGCGCCATGTAGACGCCCAGTGTCTCCTTCTGTGCCGCAATCCAGCGCACGATGAGGAACAGCCCGACGATCACCGTCGCCACCAGGAACACCAGGATGATGGCCGGCACGAAGATGGCGAACGCGTCCAGATCCACCTTCAGGAACAGGCTGCCGAATTGCTGGGAACGTGGTGTCACGGCATCGATCTGCAACCGCTCCGACAACCGCTCGCGTACACGCTGGCGTACGTCCGCGGGATCGGCGCCCTGTGCATAGGTCACCCGCACGCTGTTGACCAGCGAGAAGTTAAGCCGGTCCGCGATCAGCCTGTGCGGCGCGAAGACGACACCCACCGCCCCCTTGAGGGGGACGAAATAGTTCGGGCTGGAAGGAGCGAGCAAGTAGTCCGGGCTTAGCGCAATGCCGGCGACGTCGAGATCGTAGCGCGCATTGCCCACCTTGAGTGTCAGCGCATCGCCGGGTTCCACGCCAAAGTGGTCGGCGAAGGTTCGCTCGATGAGAACGGCGTTGGGCGTTTCGCGTTCGAGCCCCGTTCCCTGCAGCACCTGCAGCTCGTCGATGGGGGCCGGGTCGGCGAGATCGCGTGTGATGACCGTCGACGCGTGCCGGCTGCCATCCGCGAGGACGAGCTGGCCCGGCGACATCAGTCGCGTCGTCCACGTGGCAACACCTTCGACGTCATCCAGATCGGGAACATTGGCCCGATCCGACGGCACGAAGGTCACCTCGAGGTCCGCCGCGCTCAGCTGCCGGTAGTAGGTGTCGCGTGTCGAATAGAGGCTGTCGATCGACGAATAGATGCCGATGAACAGCCCCGCCGCTATCCCGAGAATGGCGGCGATACCGAGAAGCCGGTAACGCATCCCCCACGCCTGGCGATGCGCCCAGACCAGTGTCATCGTAGCGCGCATGACTACTCCCTGTCCTGGCGGAACTCAGCGCTCGACGAGGTGCCCGTCGGTGACCTCGTAGGCGCGATCCGTGTACTTCGTGGCTGCGTGGTCATGGGTGACCATGACCATGGATGCGTGGGATTCCCGAACCCGCTCGGTAAGCAGCTGCATCACGCTGTCGGCGGTATGCGGATCGAGATTGCCGGTGGGCTCGTCAGCCAGGATCAACGGGCTCGCTTTCACCAATGTCCGGGCGATGGCGACGCGCTGCTGCTCGCCCCCGGAGAGCTGACCCGGAAACTTGTCGGCTTTCTCCGCGAGCCAGACCGAATCGAGCACGTCGCGGCATTTGGCCTCGTCCTCGCGGGTCGTGCGGCGAAGGGCCTGCAACGCGGTGAGCACGTTCTCGAATGCCGTGAGACCGGAGATCAGGTTGTAGAACTGAAAAATGAACCCGACGCTTTCGGCGCGGTAGCGTGTCAGCTCCCGCGGCGACAGCGCGGTCACCTCCCGTCCGTTGACACGGACGGTGCCACCGTCGGCGTAATCGATGCCGCCGAGAATGTTCAGCAGCGTCGATTTCCCGGTACCCGAGACGCCCAACACGGCAATCGTTTCACCGGGAGCAACCGCCAGGTCGAGACCGGACAGCACGGGCTGCGGCCCCTCCGGCCCCTGGTAGGATTTCTCCAACGCTTCGACCTCGATCGCCAGCCGCTTCGGGCCGGCTTCCTGCCGCGCTGCACGTTCTGCCTCCATGGCGAGCATCCTCTGCATTGTTCGGCAATTGTGCCGAGGTTCATGTCACGCCGCTGCCGCATGCCGCAGATTCCGGCATGGCCGGACGATGCGCATAACGCTAATCCCTACAGCGACTGAAGCTTCAACCCTTCGACGGACGTCTGAGTGGATTGCGGGGCGTGCCAGCAGGATGGATCGTCTGCAAGCTGTGCCAATCGGGCGACGTATCGGTCCAGTAGACGTGCCACCACGCCCGGCCCGAAGGCCTCGTCGACGGCATCCCAGTGGACGTGCAGGTGACCGTCACGCTCGACGCTGACGTTGTCGAGACAGACCTGGGGCGTGCGCGAGACGCCCTGCCCCCAGCACACGCCGGATGGTAGCGCGACGTCACCATGATCGAGCAATCGGCTGAACACCACGGGAAACGCCAGGGCGCGACCGGATGCATCGCGAACCTTTCGCCGCAACGCGCGGAGGCCACTGACGGGATAATGCGCCCGGTCACGCTCGAGCTGGTCCCGGAAGGCCCGGACGCGTTCAACGAACGTGCCCTGCCCGTCGGTGGAGCTGATCCAGGACAGCCACGTGAAATCACCGACGCAGTGATCGAGGCCCGGCGGGTGCGAAGGACGCCGAAAATCCACGACCACCACGGTGAACGGCTCATCCCACGCCAGCTCGCCGAGCACCTCCATGTAGGCGGCGAAGAGCACGTCCTGCAACGACAGAGAATGCGCGCCGGCCTGGCGGCGCAGCCGAGGGAGATCGGCCAGCTCACGCTCGTGGCGTTGTCTCCCCCCCTTACCGCCGGCGGGTTCACGCAGGTCAGGACCGGGGGGCAGCGAAGCAAAGCGCGCGTCCCAATACGCATCGCCACGCCTGAGGCGGTCACCGTCAGTCGTGTACACCTTTTCCACGAAGGCGCGGTAATCCACGGGCGGCGTCGCACCCGT
Organism: Arhodomonas sp. AD133; assembly: GCF_051195215.1. Classification (NCBI taxonomy): domain Bacteria; kingdom Pseudomonadati; phylum Pseudomonadota; class Gammaproteobacteria; order Chromatiales; family Ectothiorhodospiraceae; genus Arhodomonas; species Arhodomonas sp. AD133. The sequence continues at coordinate 14,967 of NZ_JBNAZM010000012.1, forward strand.
GGCACCGTGGTAGCGAGCGAACAACTCACGGTAGAGCAGGTAGATACTCGGCGCATCGGCGATCAGCATGTCCACGGCGATGTGCACCACCCATGCGCCGCGGGTACGCGAGACGCGCAGCTCGAACATGGGCCATTCGTCCGGGACAAAGGCGCGATGGGACATCGCCCGCCACCGCTTCGCGAGGGCCGTGTCGGCATCGTCGTGTTCGCGCAGATCGTCCACCGGGATACGGTAGTGCGGTACCGACGACTGCAGCGTTTGCCGGCCGTCGCTGCCGATCACGGCGCGAAGCATGCCCTGGTCGTCGAGCAGGTGATTCCAGGCCGTCTCCAGTCTCGCTACGTCCAGCTCGTCGAGCTCGAATTCCTGGTAGACGACGCAACCCGTACCGTCACCGCCGGTGAGACGGCCGAACAGGTAGGCGGATTGCAAGTCCGTCAGCGCGAATGGCTCGGGAGGCCCCTCCGGCGGGGTCACCGGATCGTGATCTCGCAGCGGTGCACCGGGTGCGCAGGGCACACCCATGGCGTCGTCGATTGCCCTTCGTAGCTGGGGAAGCTCCGCCGAGGCGTCCTCGGCCACGAGCGCAAGCGCCGCGTGGTAGGCACGGAACAGGGCTTGCGCCTCGGAGAGATCGACGACCCCCACCGCCACGTCCCAGCTGACATGCAATGCACCGTATTTCACCGCGGCCTGGTGGTCCAGGTGCACCTGCGGCGTCTGTGTCACTGCATAGACCCAGTCCGTACACCAGTTCTCGTCGAAGTCGGTGGACGCGAAATTGTCCACCATGCTGGTGAAGACCACGGGCAGCACGGTATCCGCTGCAACCGCACGGCGGCGGCGCAGCTCGCGCAGCACGCCGACACCACCGATGGAGCCGTGATCCAGATCGTCCCAGAGCTGTTCCTGTACCGCACGGCAACGCTCGGCCAGGGTCTGGTTACGCTCCGGTTCAGCGATGAAAAGCCCGCTACTGGCGAGAGGCCCTACCAGCTGCTCGATATCGGGATCGCCGGAGAGCCGGTTGAACAGCGTCATGACCAGCGTAAAAGCCCGTTCGGGCTGCGCCCGTCCGAGCACTGCATTGAAGACCGTCAGCATCAGCACCGTGGGCGACACCCCGAGCGCTCGCGCACGATCCGAAAACGCGGACCATTGCGCGGGTACGAGCACGGCCTTGAGACGGTGCCGATGCCCGTGAGCCGCACCCCGCGCTGCGGCAGGCAACGCCGGCGCCGGCGGCAGGTCACCGCACTTGCTCAGCCAGTAGTCACGGTCACGACGCATACGTTCGGGATCGCAGGACTGTTGGCCTTGCCGAAGGTGATCCGCAAAGGTGAGTCCGGTGTCGGGCAGGCGACTTTCCGGGTTTCGGTAAAGGCTCTGCCACTGCCCCAGAAGGCGACTCACGCTGGCGCCGTCGACGATGAGCTCGTCGATACTCACGTGCACCCGGTAACAGCCGCCTTCGTAGGCCGTCACACGGATCGTGAACATCGGCCAGTCCCCCGGCCGGTACACCCGGTGCGACAGCTCCCGCCGTACCCGGCGGAAGTGCTCCGACAGCGATACCGCATCCGCCTCGGTAAGATCGTATGCAGTAATCGAGTACGGCTCGAAGTCGCGTATCCGCTGCCGGCCGTCGTCGAGTATCTCCGCCCGCAGCATGCCGTGGTGGGCAAATAAGCGGTTCCATGCCTCGTTCAGGCGCCGGACATCGAGATCACGAACCTCGAGCTCCAGGTAGAGGTGGCAGCCGACACGCTCGTCGGGCGCGCCCAGCTCGCGGCCGAGCAGGTAGGCCTCCTGCAGCTCAGTGAGCGGAAACGGCTGGCGCCCTTCCGTCGGCGCCGGAGCCTGCGGCCCCGCAACTGCAGTCGCCCTTGCATCCGCATTGTCGCGATCCCGCCCGCTGTCCGCGTTTGTCTCGGCGACCGCAACCAGCGCTTCCCAGGTAACGTCGCCGGCCAGCTGCTGCATGGATATCGCAACACCGAGTTCCTGCTCCAGCTCGTAGCGCAGCTGGACCAGACGTATGGAATCGATGTGCAGAGTCCCCGGTCCGGCCGTCGCGGCGACATCGTCGACAGGCATGTCGAGCCTCCGGGCGAAGCAACGCACCGCGCGCGTTCTCGCATCGGCGCCATCCTTGTTGGCGGGAGATTGCGCGGCGCGCGTGCCAGATGTCGCCGACTCGTCGTCGCCGGCCGATGGCCCGGCATCGCCATGCAGCGAACGCCAGAAGTATCGGCGGGCGAACGGATAGGTCGGCAGCACCAGCATCCGGGGCTTCTCACCCGGCCCGTAGACGGCCGTCCAGGACACGCGCCCGCCGGCCGCCCAATGTGCCGCCAACCGTTCCGGCGAGTCATCCTCGCTCGAGGCGGGCTGCGGCAATACCCAACCCGGTGAGTCCGTGTCGAGACGCCCCGCATATACGCCGGGACGGTGGCCGTCGCCCGCCACGAAAACCTCCAGCGCGCGGCGCAATTCATCAATGCTGTCCGTGACGATGGCGAGCCGGACCGATAGTGACGTTCGCCCGCATTGCGTCGTGTACGCCAGGCGTCGGACGAGGGTCGCGTGATCGCCTTCGCCGGATACGCCGGTGAGATAATCCCGCATGCGCGAGGCACTGGCGCGGAGTCGCTCCTGGCTGGCGGCGGAAAGGAGGATCACCGGCGGCACGTGAGCATCCCCCGCACCCGCGCCATCTGCGCCGACGGGCGGCTGTTCGAGCACGAGGTGGGCATTCGTGCCGCTGAACCCGAACGCGCTGACGGAGCCGAACCTCGGCTGAGCGTTCGTGGGCCACGGCTCCAGCGACTGCGGCAGCTTCACCGGCAGCGCGTCCCAGTCGATGTTGGGATTCGGCGTATGGAGATGGAGGTTCGGTGGAACGGCTCCGCGGTCGAGCACCATGGCCGTTTTCAGGACGCCCGCCACCCCGGCTGCCGCCTCCAGATGGCCCAGATTGGTCTTGCAGGCACCGAGGTAACACTGCGGCTGCGACGACGTACGGTCGGCCGCCAGAATATCCCCGAGCGCATTGACCTCAATGGGATCCCCGAGCGGGGTGCCGGTGCCATGGCACTCCACGTAACCGAGCTCCCGCGGTGTCACCGAGGCGCGTTTCAGCACGTGCCGGATCAACTGCTTCTGGGACGTGCCGTTGGGCGCCGTCAGGCCGTTGCTCTGGCCGTCGTGGTTGACGCCCGAGCCACGGATGACCGCGAGAATGTCGTCCTTGTCCGCGACGGCATCGGAGAGCCGCTTGAGTACGACCACGCCGGCACCTTCACCGCGTACGTAGCCATCGGCTTCCGCATCGAAGGCGCGGCAACGTCCCGATGGGGACAGCGCCGCCGTCTTGCAGAAGTAGACGAAGCGGTGGGGGTCGGCCAGCACGTTCGCACCGCCCGCTATCGCCCTGTCACACTCGCCGCTGCGCAGGTTCTGGCACGCCAGATGAATCGCCACGAGGGACGACGAACAGGCGGTATCCACGGTCATCGCCGGGCCCTGCAGGCCGAGAAGATACGCTATACGCCCGCTGGCGATGCTGAACGCGGCACCGGTGAACGCGTGGCGACCGATGCACTCCGGGTCGCCGGAGTCGATGTGCGCCCGCGAATAGTCATGGGTGGCGAGCCCCACGAAAACACCCGTCAGCCGGTCTGAATCCTCCGCCGGCCGGGGGGGTATGCCGGCCCGCTCAAGGGCTTCCCAGGAGAGCTCCAGCAACAGCCGCTGCTGGGGGTCCATGTCGGTGGCCTCGTCGTCGGTAATGCCGAAGAGCTCGTTATCGAAGTGCGCCACCGACTCGAGAAACCCGCCGTGGCGGGCGTACATTCTGCCCGGTGCCGCAGGATCCGGGTCATAGTAGGCCGAAACGTCCCAGCGCTCCTGCGGGATCTCTCGTACGCCATCGCCGCCGGATCGCAGGAGCTCCCAGTACGCTTCGGGCGTGTCGACTCCCCCGGGAAACCGACATGCCGTGCCGACGATGGCGATCGGCTCTTCGATGCGATGCTTCAGTGCGTCGTAGCGGCGCCGCAGATTCCGGATTGCGGCCAATGCCCGATGCGTGGGGGTCAGTTCCTCACTCATGGCCCTGTGCCACCTCCACCAATTCACGCTCCAGTGCCGCATTCGCTTCCTGCTCGGACAGCGAACGAATGGACTCCCCAACGGCGTCGCCGTCACCGTGCTCGGCCTCGTCGTGTGCGCCGGCGGCCCCCTCCGTCGTGGCCATCAGATCCACGATATGAGCCGCCAGAACCGGAACGCTTGGATAGTCGAAAGCCACCGTGGCGGGCAGCCCCAGGTCCAGCGCCTGGTTGAGCTCATTGCGTAGCCGCACTGCGGTGAGCGAATCGAAACCGATATCACTGAAGCTGGCGGTGCGGTCGAAAGCGTTGCGCTCGTCGTAGCCGAGCAGGGCGTTCACCTTGCCGACCAGTAACCGCTCCACGTCCTCGCAAGAGTGCGCGGATCGCGGGGGTTGCCCCACGTCGTCGGTGACGGACGGTTCCGACCGGAAATGCCGCTGCCCATCACGGCGGAATGGCCGCAGCGGCGACGGCAGGGTGTACCCGGCAAGGCTTTCCACCAGCGCCGGCCAGTCGTAGGGAAGAACCGCGACGTCCGCCGCTGTGCCCTCGTAGGCGGCATCGAACAGGTCCGCGGCATGCTCCTGAGGGACCGCCCCGAAATCCACGCCGGTCCACGAGCGGCGTCTCCCCCCCGGCGAGGCGGCGACCATGCGGGAGCCGTCCCACGGCCCCCAGTTCACGGAGCGAGCCGGCAGCGATCGGCGCCGCCGGTAGCGGGCGAGTGCATCCAGGAAGGCATTGGCCAGCACGTAGTTGGTCTGCCCGGGCGCACCGAGCAATACCGAAGCCGTCGAGGTCGTCACGAAGAAATCCAGCGAGCGATCCGCCGTCAGCTGGTGCAGATGCCAGGCGCCGGTCGCTTTCGGTGCGAGCACCCGCCAGAGCCTGTCCGAATCCTGGTTGATGAACAACCCGTCGTCGAGACCGCCGGCCGTGTGCACCACGCCCTGCAATGGCGGCATACGCTCCTGCACTTCCTCCATGAGACCGGCAAGCGAGGCACGATCGCTCACGTCGACCCTCCGATAGTGCAGGTCGACACCCTGTGCACGCCGGGAAGCCAGCCACTGTCCGCCGTCGGCATCCGGTTCGCTTCTTCCCACCAGCACGAGCGTGCTGGCACCGCGCCGAAGCAGCCAGTCCGCATGCAACCGACCAAGCGACCCCAGACCACCCGTTATGAGGTACGTCGCATCGTCACGAACAGGCACCTCGGTCGCTTCGTCGGCATGCCGGGATGGGCGCAGCCGGCATGCATAGCAGCCGTCCCGCACCGCCAGTTGATCCTCGTCCAGAGCACCGTCGAACAGGGCATGAACGAGCTGCGACGGGCATGCGCTCGTCGGCGCCGGCAGGTCGAGCATGCCCCCCCAGAACTCCGGATGCTCCCAGGCCAGACACCGGCCGAGTGCCCACCAGACGCCATGGATCAGCGACGAGGCAGACTCGTCGCCACTTACCGGCTGCGCCTCGTGGGTAACCAGCCAGAGACGGGCGCTGCAGCGCGGATCCTCCGCCATGAGCCTCACCACACCCTGGAGGAGATCCCACGTGCGCTGCAGACGCTCGACCACATCGTCGTCCTCGGTTTCGACGGTGCGGGACTCCGACGGCACCTCCACGACGACCGTGGGAACGCCGAAGCCGTCCGACGTCTCCGCGGCGAGAGCCGCCACGATCTCCGAGACGGGCCGCTGCCGCCCGCCCACCGCCACGATTTCGTCGCCCGCCGCTTCCAGCGCGCCGGCCACCGCCGATTCCCCGGTATCGCCGTCCACCACCAGCAGGCGCCGCCGCGGTTCGCTGCGGCCGTGCGGTGGCACACTCACCGCCTCCCACCGCGGTTCATACAGCCAGTCCCGATGTGCGGCGCCGCGCAGGCGCTCGAGATCCGTCCGGCCGGTGCGCAGTGCGCTCATGCGGCGGAACTCCGCACACACCTCGCCAGCGTCGTCGTAAAGCACGATATCGAAGGTTACGGAGCGCTCGTGATGGTCATCGACGATTCGGGCATGGGCCCAGGTGGCCCGTGGCAACCGCCGGTGGAAACGGACACGCTCCGCGCCCAGCGGCAGAAACGGATCGCCCGACCGGGTCCGCGCCTCGCCGAGGGCCGCAACGAACGGCTGGAAGCAGGCATCCAGGAATGCCGGGTGCACTTCACAGTGACGCATGTCCGCCTCGAGCTCCGCCGGGAGATGGACCTCCGCGAGCGCCTCCGCGTCACCGCGCCAGAGCTTGCGGATCCCCCGAAAGCCGCCGGTCCAGTGGAACCCCATTGCCGCGCCGTGGCGGTAGAAGGCCTCGGCGGACATCGGCTCGGTGCAGCGTGCCCGCACCGCCTCGAGAGTCTCTGGCGCGGTGTCGCCCGCGTCGTGTGCACCGGCCGACCGATACGCCAGCGTGCAGTGCGTATGCCACTCGCCCGGTGCGTCGTCATCACCGGGACGCCCGGCGACCTCGATGGCGTCATCGTCCCGGCACCAACGGGACTGGACCTCGACAGCGCCTTCGGGGGGGAGATCGATGGCCTTGAGAAAGGTCACGTTGGCGAAGCCGTGGGGATAATCACCGTACTCCCGTACCGCGGCCGTAGTCGCGAGTGCCAGGTAAAGCGCCCCGGGCACGATCAGGTGGTCGTGAATGCGGTGATCGGCGAGATAACCGAGTCGTTGCAGATCATAGCGGGCGTGATACAGGGACCCGTTGACGAAGGGCGACTCCAGCCGCTCTCCCAGCAGCGGGTTCGTCACGGAACCCGCTCTCGCCGGGCCGTCCGCCAGTGCCAGCTCGCGGGGCAGGTAGTAACGCCGCCCCTGAAACGGATACGTCGGCAGTGAGAGGGGTGCCGGTGTGACCCGAGCATAGCGCTGCTGCCAGTCCACGACGGCACCCGACGTCCACAGCAGGGCCAGACGCTGCAACCCGCTCTCATCGGAGCCGACGTGCAGACTCTCGTCGCGGATGTGGAAGACCTGCGCGAAGCGCGGATCGACCCGCCCCTCGAAGACGGCCTGCGTATCCGGCTCACCGTCCACGAATCCGTGCAGCCGCTGCACGAGCTCGTCGGTGCTGCGAGCGATGACGGCCAGCCGGTGCGCCATCGCTTCACGACCGCATTGAAGCGTATAGGCGACCCGTTCAGGGTCCGGTGCAACCGCGCTGTCGGCAAGGTGCTCGCACAGCCGGCGCGCCATCCGCCTCAGCTCTTCGCCACTGCGCGCCGACAGCGGCACGAGTACCGGCGTGTCGGGATCGCCCGCGTCCGGCTCGGCATGCGGGTATTCCTCGAGCACGACGTGCACGTTCGCGCCGCCCGCACCGAACGAGCTGATCCCCGCGCGCCGGGGCGCCATGGTCTCGGGCGCAGCATGCGACGGCGGCTCCCAGGCCGAGAGCTCGTGCTGCACGCGGAACGGCGTCTGCTCGAACTCGATCATGGGGTTGGTCCGCTCGGCATTGAGCGACGGCACCAACTGGCGCGCGCGCATCTGCAACAGGACCTTGATGACGCCCGCCACCGCTGCTGCGGATTCCAGATGCCCGATGTTGGCTTTCAGGGACCCGAGTCGGCAGTGCCGCTCCACCGCTGGCGGCGCCGAAGTGTGGCGGGAGAACGCCTCCGATAGGCCACGAACCTCAATGGGATCGCCCAGTGCGGTTCCGGTACCGTGTGCCTCCACGTAACCGATCGTGCCCGCGTCCACGCTCGCTGTCTCCAGCGCCCTGCCAACCGCTGCGGCCTGTGCCTGAGGGTTGGGTACGGTAAAGCCGTTCGTCCGGCCGCCGGCATTCATGGCGGTACCGCGAATCACGCCATGAATACGGTCCCCGTCACGCTCGGCGTCGTGCAGCGGTTTGAGCAGCAATGCGCCGATGCCCTCACCGTACACGGTGCCGTCGGCATCGGCGCCGAACGGCCGGCAGACATCCGTCTCCGAGATAATGCCCATCTGCCGGTACTGCACGAAGCGGCTGGGATGGAGGAACAGGTTCACCCCCCCCGCAATGGCAACGCCGCACTCACCGCGGCGCAGGCTCTCACAGGCGAGATGGATCGCTGCGCCCGAGGACGAGCAGGCGGTGTCGACGGCCAGGCTCGGGCCGTGCAGATCGAAGAAATAGGAGACACGGTTAGCGACCTGGTAGTAGTCGGTCCACCGGTACGGTACCTCGCCCGCGGCCGCCGCCTCACCCGCGTAGACGCCATAGTCGTTGGCGATGACGCCCACGAACACACCCGTATCCCGGGCGATCGTCCGTGGCGTGTAGCCACCGTCTTCCAACAACGCCCAGATCGTTTCCAGGTACAGACGTTGCTGCGGATCCATGTAGAGCGCGTCCCGCGGCGACAGATTGAAGAACCCGGCATCGAAGCGCTCCGCCTCCGCCACGAATCCGGCTCGTATGTCCCCGATCCGGGCCCGTTCCGTCGCGCTCCACCGATTCTCCGGCGGCGGCCCGATCGCGCTGCGACCTTCGCTGAGGAGCTCCCAGAACGCCTCCGGACTGTCCGCGCCCGGAAAACGGCAACTCATACCGATCACGGCGACCGCGTCCCCGGCGTCCGGGGGTTCCACATCGCGAACACGGTGTGCCGCGCGCGCCGCCGACTGCTTCGGATTCGAGACCATATTCGCCGGCATGGCGTCGGATGGCGCGAGTGCGGCGACGATCGCATCGATGCTCCGATACTCGTAGAGGAACGTCGGCGGCAGCTCCGGGAAGATGCGCTTGAGCGCGACCGTTATCTCCACGACCTTGTAGGAATCCGCCACGTATTCATCCAGATCGGACGCCGGCTCGATCTCGGAGGCGGGAACCGCGAGCGCTTCCGAGAAGGCCTCCAGCACCTGCCGACGTACCACCTGCCGGTCGCGCTCTTCTCGCGGCGACTCCTCGGAACCGGAATGCGAACGCGGCACGTTCGCGCCGGCCGGCGTCGAGTCCTGCTCCACCGCACGGGCAATCGCTGATACCGAGCCGAGACGCCGCGTCCGCTCGTTGGTATCCATCGCCGGCGTACGGGCACTCGTGCGCGCAACGGCGCGGGTTTGCCCGTCACTCTCGCCAGAGGCCTCCGTTTCGGGATCGAACCGGACCGCTCGTAGATCCCCAGCCGCAGCGACGATCGATTCGCCGTCGCCCGCCTCGGCGCCAGGCGATGCGACCACGCTTTCGAGAAACCGCCGCGCCGGCTCGTTCTTGCGGGTTCCCCGGAATTCGATGGCCACTTCGTCGATGCCGCGCTCGGCGGCCAACTGCCCCGCGTGTGCCATCATGCGGTGTTCCACACCCCGCCCGAGCACACGGCAACTCAGGAGAAAGGAGTCGATGACCAGCCGGCGCTCGTCGAACCTGGTCATCAACACCCCGACCAGCCCGTAGTCGCCGAAGCGGTCGCGCGCACGCACGATGTGGCAGTCGGCCGCATCGTCCTGGAGCAGCGCCGCAATTTCCGCGGCGGTGCGCCGCCGGCCGGAGAAGTTGAACTGATTGGTGCGGAAGGTGAGCTGCGAGACCCGGGTCAGCTCTTCCTCGTTGGGCGCACGAATCTCCACCTCGAGTGCCAGGCTTTCCAGAAACGCCTTGTAACTTATCGTCGTCTCCTTCAATGCCTCGCGCGCGTGCTCGGCCTGGTACATCCGGGTGCGCTGGCCGTCCTCCTCGGTGACGACGAACCGATCGAACGCCCAGGTGTGATCGAGCAATGCCGAAGCATCCGCCTCATCCGCCGGCCACTGAAGCGTCAGCACCTCCGGGCAGCCGGCCCGAACCTCGGCACACTCGACCGGGTTGTCGTCGAGAAAGACGAAGCTATCCAGGCCAAGATTCAGCCGCTGCGCCAGATCCCGCAGATTGTCCGATTTCGGTGACCAGTTGACCGCGACGGCGGCACAATCCTCGAGTGTCAGCCGCATCCCGGCGTTACGCTCGAACGTGGCACGCACATCGTCCTCATGGTTCTTGCTGCACAGGCAAAGCAGCACACCCTGCTCGATGCGCCTGCGAAGAAACCGCTGCAGGCGTTCGAACGGCCCGTATACGCCCACGCCTTCGGGCCCGTCCTCGCCGCACACACCGGACCACAGCGTGCCATCGCAGTCGCAGACGATGACCTTGTACGGCTTCGCGGCCACGCTGTGGTAGAAGCGCATCACCAGCGTGCCGAGCAGGTGGAAATAGTCCGGTTGGTACGGAATATGGCCGAGCTCGTCGCGAACCGGGTCCTCGAACTCGCCGACACCGTAAGCCTCGTGGAAGTCGCTCACGTCGATGACGCCGAGTGCGTCCAGATCACGACACCGCTCGAGCAAGCGGGACTCGGCGTTGGCGACCGCGTCCGCGGCCGGATGGTCATGCCCCCCTGAGGGACAGAGCACGAGCACGACCGGGCTGCGGCTTCGACGGACGAATCCGACCATCGCCGTGACGAATTCATCCGCAACCTCGCGCAGATGCTGCCGCGACGCCTCGGGATCGCCCTCTCCCGAATGCTCGCGCAACCAGTCGATCACGCGCACCAGCACGGCGTTGACACCACCGTGGTTATCAGCCATTTCGCTGTGCGGATCCAGCAGTTGCCGGAACACTTGGTTGTAATCGGCGTAGCAGGGGCTGAGCGGGAGCTCCAGCTCCCGACTCCAGTAGTCGATGCTCGGGGACATCGGCTCCGCGGTGAACGTGGCCGCGATTACCGCCCGCGGCGCGTCGTCGCTTTCCCCCTGGGGCGGCTCCGCGTCGTGGCCGGACGAGCCGGCCAGCTCGGAAGCCGACAACACCCGCACCGTCCCCGGGCGCTGCTCCGCGGCAAGCGTGTCGACGAGTGATGCCGCGACGCTCGCCGGCGACTCGGCACCGACGGCGGCCTGGGGCGTGTTGCTCATCTCCGTGAGCATGCGAGGCGCGCGGGGGGCGAGAAACGATACTTCGGGGCAATCGGTGGCGCGGCGGTGCAACTCCGCCTCGACGGCATCCTTGAGGGCCACGTACTGCGGAAACGCGGCCGGACGCTCATCGACGAATACCGACGACACCGCGACAGCAACGCCGCTGCGCTGCCGTACGAGGGGTAGCAGGTGTTCCAGCGGCGTGCTGGTGACCGCGAGATTGCTCGCCACGTAGTCCCGGATCTCCTCGCGATGATCCGCCTCGGCCCCCATTGGCGAGGGCGCCGTCGCGGCGTTGCAAACGAGGATATCCAGCCCGCCGTGCTCGCCGGCAATCCGTTCCGCGGTCGTCCGGCACCACGCCGGATCGGCGACATCGCCCTGGAGCACGGTTACGCCGCCGTCGCCGCTGCGGCACGCCTCGGCCACCCGAGCCGCGGCGTCGACACTGCTTCGATGAGCCAGATAGACATGGCACCCACTCGCCGCCAGGGCCTGTACCAGCGCCGCACCGAGTCCTCGGCTACCGCCGGTGACCAGCGCCACGCGCCCTTGCAACGCGTTGGCCGGCGAGCACAGTCGCGCGGCGACGTCCTCGTACCGGGGCAGATCCACCTCCCGCCGGACAAACGCGTCGATCGCGCCCGTGACAGTAATGCCCGTACCGTGGCTGGCATGAAACCCCAGCCGGAGCAGTCCGAAATCGTCACTGTAGTGCTCCGGCTGCGCGGAAAAGGCGATCGTCCGTTCGTCGACGTCGTTCGGAGTCTCGTCTATGGACAGGCGCAGCTTGCTGAACAGCGCTTGCCGCCCCGGAATCTCCATGCCGACCAGATAGCTGGTGCACAACAGCAGCTCGACGAGACCGACACCGACCGTATCGACGGCGTCCTCCACCCAGGTCGGCGTACCCAGCGCGAACACGCTGCGGTCGCAGCGATAGGTGCCGCTCACCACGCCGGCGCGCGCAACGTCCGACGCAGTGAGCGCCGCCGGCGTGTCCCGGCAATGCAGTGGCCCGTCCACCGGCGGCTCGTGACACGGCGCAGGATTCCCCGCGCCACCGTATTCCGCGCGCACACTGACGGCGACTGTATCGCCGTCGCGCAGATATGCCGTGACGCTCCCTTCGCCCTGCTCGGCGGTGAGCCGGTAATTGCGGCCGGGGATCACCGCATGACGGAATTCCATGGTCAGAGCAGACGGTCGCTGTCGGCGGCGGTCTCCGATCACCGCCAGGCCCGCCAGCCCGCCCAGGATTCCGAATGCCACGCGACGGCCGTAAGCGGTTCGTGCCGCGTAATCGTCATCCATGTGAAGGGGGTTCACGTCGTGACTCGCACGCGCGAACCAGTCGAGCTCCGTCTCGGAGAACGTGATCTGCACGATTGCCCCCAAAAAACTGGTTACGCCAATGAAGCTGCGATGGATCAGGCGCCGCTGGTGCCCTGGAGCACAGCGCGGTGCGGAAGGTCACCGGACTGCGACTCGTCAGGCGTGGCCGCATATTGAGCCTCGCGCGCCGCCTCGACCCAGGCTTCCAGCAGATGTCTGGCGGTGGAGCCGCGGTGGCACCTGGCCGAATACCGGCACAGCAGCACAAGACGGCCCCCCCAGTGGCGGGCGACGAAGTCGAGTAGGTAGCGCCGCCGACCATTCGCTGCGCCACGTTCGAAGATCGCCTCCAGCGCCCCCGTCTCGTTGCCGAAGGGTTGGTAATTGAAACGAACGCACGCCACTTCCCAGGGAGCGGGAACTTCACCGCGCCGGCGCAGCAGCTCGTAGCCGACGCCGGTACGATCGATTTCCGCGTATCCGGCGGCGAACGAGCGGCCGTCTCCACGCTCCACGAGAATGGGCACGTCGCAGGCCAGGTTGCCGACGGCATCGGCGAACACACCTTCGTCACCCAGATCGCGGCCATGCAGACGCAGTGAGAGCACCATTCGAGACGTGTCACCCCATGTCATCAGGGTGTCGGCCAAAGCCGCTCCGAGGGATTCGAACAGGCCGTAGCCCGCGTCGGTATCCGCACCCTCGGCCAGGAGGTCTGAGGCGTCCACCTCGACCTCCTGCTGAACGGCGTGACTGTTGTTATCACCATCGAGCGCTACCGGAACCGTATCGTCAGGGCTCGGGTAATCCTGGCGTGCGATCCACTCAGGCACGCCTGAGCCGGTGTCGTTCAGCCGCGCCACCGCGGCGAGATACTGCGCGTAGGCGACACCGTCACCTGTCGATGCGCGTTCCCGGGAACCCGCATAGTCGTCGATGACGGCGCGGCCGAGTCGCACCGCCGACAAGCCGTCGACGAACAGGTGGTGCCACACCAGGCTGACCCGTGAGCCGCGCGGACCTTCGTCGATCAATGCCGCGCCCGCGAGAGGCCCGCGCTGCGGATCGAGGGATTCCGCCAACTCGGTCTCGACGGCTTCCAGCACGTCGGCCCGTTGACCGTCGCCCGCCTCCGCCTGGCGCACGACGATCAATTCCTCCGCTGGATCCGCGGGTCGCAGTGCCGTGTTGTCAGGCGTCAGGAGTGACCGCAACTGGGGCTGACTTCTAAGCGCGGTCGCGACCGCCTCGCGCAGCCGCTCCACGTCGCTCCCATCCCCCTCGTTCAGCACGAACCGCTGGATCAGGTACCACCCACGCTCGTCGACACCGCGGGCAAGCGACTGCGACTGCCCCGCCGATAGCGCATAGTCAACGGCATCCGCATATCCGAACCGAACCGCCAGCTCGCCACCTTCGGGCGTCAGGCGGAAATCGTCCGAAAGGCGGTCGCCCCAGCCCTGCGCCAGGGATGTGTCGATCTGCTCATGCTGGAGAAAGTTCGGATCTCCAATGCTCAGGGAGCCCTCGTGCAGGCCATCGAGCATGCGTTCGCCCCCGTAGGGGTCGAGCATTTCCCGATCGGGCGTCACGCCGAGGAATTCGCAGATACGATGCATCTCGGACTGCGGATCGCGAACGAGATCCTCGTAACGCACGGTAAGCTGGTTGCCGTCCGGAACATCGCGGAGGAATTCGATGACGTTGCGATTGATCCGTCGCCAGATGGCCTCCGCCGTCTGCCACGGATCCTCGCCGTGGGGATCGATGAGACGATGGAATCGGTTGCGGACGATGGACTCTGCAACGGCTCGCGGATCCCGCACCAGGTGAACGTAGCGGGCATTGGGGCAGAGCTCGCGGCTTTGGCGCAGCACTTCCGGATCCCGGCCGTAGGTCGGGGATTTGTCCACCAGCGACGCAGGCGCCGCCAGCGACTGCAGGAGTCGGTAGGCGTCGGCAATGGTGCCGCCTTCTTCGGTAATTGCCTCGATTTCCGCACGCGCCACCTCCGCGGAGACGCCGCGCAGGTGCCTGACGGCGTCGATCAGCCCTTCCTCGAGCCCCGTCTCCGCCAGACCGGTTCGACGTTCCTGCAGCGTGCCGTATCCAAGCAGATGCAGCTCCGGTGGCGCGAACAGCCCCGGATGGCCCTGCAGCATGGCGCGTAGCAGCGTCGAGCCCGCACGCGGTGTGGAGAGCACGAATACCATGGGCTCGGTCAGCGTTTCACCGGCGGCCGCCTCCGGCGCCGGGGTGCGGCTGGTCTCACCGGCGAACGCCCGGGTGGAATCGCCGCCGGTTTCGGAGTCCAGGTATGCAGCGAGCCGGTTGATCGTGCCATGACGCATGATCTCCGCGGCATAAACCGGTATGTCCAACCGACGCTGGATAGAGGCCACCAGCTGCATGCCCAGTATGGAGTCGAGCCCGTAGTCGGCCAGCGACCGATCCGGATTCAGACTGTCGGCTTCGAGCTTGAGCAGATTCGCCACCTGGTGGATGAGAAAGGTCCTCAAATCCTCATCACGTTCCGGCTGCGGTTCCTCCGGCCGGGACGGCCCGGCGGACGCCACCGAGGTCGTCGGCTGTACAGTCGGTTGCGTCGCCGGTATGCCGGCCCCGTTGCGCAGCCAGTAACGCGTGCGGCTGAAGGGATAGGTCGGAAGCGGTATCCGCCGGCCGCCGCGATTCAATGCCTGCCAGTCGATGTCGACACCCGAGAGCCAAAGCCGGGCAATGGCCTCGAGACGGCCATCGTCGTACAGGCGCCGCAAGAACTCCGCGCCATACGGGTGATCGAAGACGTCCGCCAGGGCCCGCGACGACTCGCCCTCTCCTGTCAGAACGTTGGAGGCGTCACCCGTGTCCGCATAAGCGGACAACGCGGCAATGGCCTGGTCCGCATCATCGACGATCAATGCCAGCTTGCTCTGCAGACTGGGACGGCCAACCTGGAGCGTATAGGCGATATCGGCGAGCTCCGGCATGTCACCGCGGTTGCGTGCGGCGGTCAGATGATCGCGGAGCCGACCGGCGTACTCGCGCAGACGCTCGGTGCTGCGCGCCGAGAGGACGATCAGGACGGGACCTTGCGCCGAGCGTTCACCGGACGGTCGTCTGGGATACTCCTCCAGGATCACGTGCGCGTTGGTGCCGCCGAATCCGAACGAGCTGACCCCGGCGCGATAGGGCAACGGTTCGCCGGCGTCGCTGTGCAAACGGGGCCATTCTCCGGTTTCGCGCTGCAGATACAGCGAGGAGCTTTCCAGATCCAGATAGGGATTCGGTCGATCAATGTGCACCGACTTCGCCAGCGTGGCGTATCGCATGCAAAGCAGGGCCTTGATGAGTCCGGCAATCCCGGCAGCGGCCTCCAGATGGCCGATGTTGCTCTTCACGGAACCGACGCTGCAGCTCGGTTCGGCGTCATCGCGAGGTTCGACTGCCGTGAATGCCCTTCTCAGCCCCCGAATCTCCACCGGATCTCCGAGCGCGGTCCCGGTACCGTGCGCCTCTATGTAGCCGATGGTCGAGGGTGAGACGCCCGCACGCCGGATCGCTCGGGCGATGACATCGGCCTGGCGTGTCGGGTTCGGGGCGGTGAGGCTTTGCACCCGGCCACCGTGATTGACCGCCGTGCCCTTGATCAGGGCACGGACGCAGTCACCGTCCCGTTCGGCCGCCGTCCGCGCCTTGAGCACCACCACACCGACGCCCTCACCGCGCACGTAGCCATTGGCATCCGCGGCGAACGAGCGACAACGGCTGTCCGCGGAGAGAATGCCCGTGCGCGCGAACGACCAGAACGGGCCCGGCGACAGCAACAGGTTGACGCCACCGACGATCGCCAGCTCACAGTCGCCCCGTTGCAGCGCGGAAACCGCCCGGTCCAACGCCACCAACGAACTCGAGCAGGCTGTGTCCACCGCCTCGCTCGGTCCGTTGAGGTCTAGGAAATACGAAAGACGGTTGGGTATGTTGTTGAGCGCCATACCCGTGGAGGTCTGGGGCGTGATCAGGTCGGCCTGTTCGCCCAGCAGACTCCCGAGCGCCACGGCCCGGTCAAGGTAGTCACGCGTCGAGGCGCCCACGAAGACGCCGGTCGCGGATCCCGCGAGTGTGAAGGGATCGTAACCGGCATCCTCGACGGCACCCCATGCCGCCTGGAGAAAACGGCGCTGCTGAGGGTCCATCATCTGCGCTTCCGCCGTGGAGATGCGGAAGAACTCCGCATCAAACGCATCCGGGAACTCGGTGAACCCTCCGACGAACGCGTTCTGACTCGCTTCATCGATGCCGAGCAGGTCAGCGAGGCCGTCGAGATTCCAGCGTTCCGGATCAGTGCCTATCAGGTCCTTGCCCGCGACCAGGTTCTCCCAGAAGGCATCCAGATCGGGTGAACCCGGAAACTCGCCCTGCAGACCGATCACGGCGATATCGTCTCCCGCCGGCCCGCCGTCACCGTCGGTGTCGTCCCGGGCTGCTGTGGTTCTCACCGGATCGGGCGTTGGCACCTCGGGCGACGCGCTCTGGCGCGGTTGCGGTTTGGCAACCGGCTGCAGCCAACCGGCAATGCGCGACCGATCACCCTGAACCACGAGCAGCTGCTCTTGCGCCGCGGCAACCGCGACCTCGAACGCCGCCATGCCGGATTTCGTGGACAATGGATCGAGCCCGAGCTGACGCCGCATGTACTCGATCGCGGACTCATGAGGCCGCATTCCCCCTTCCGCCCACAGCGGCCACTGGAGGGAAAGACACCGCCCCGCGCGCCGTCCACTGGCCACGAGCGAGGCGCGGCAGGTGGCGAAGCCATCGAGAAATCCATTGGCATACGTGTAGTCCGATTGCCCGTGGTTTCCCGTCACGGCTGCCATGGACGAAAACGTCACGAACAGGTCCAGGGGATCGTCG
Source organism: Arhodomonas sp. AD133 (assembly GCF_051195215.1). NCBI lineage: Bacteria > Pseudomonadati > Pseudomonadota > Gammaproteobacteria > Chromatiales > Ectothiorhodospiraceae > Arhodomonas > Arhodomonas sp. AD133. The sequence goes on from NZ_JBNAZM010000012.1 coordinate 32,230, forward strand.
GCGGTGAGCTCATCCAGCAGGAGCGCGCCGCGCACCTTCGGGTCCGCGACTTCGGCGAATTCCTGGTGTCGCTTGCGGGCAATGGCGGCATCCCTCAGCACGCCCGCGGCGTGGAGAACGCCATTGACCATGCCGAATTCGCGACGGGTGGTCTCCACGAGACGCTGCGCCGTGGAACGATCGGCGATATCGCCCGAGACGTATCGCGCCTCTCCCCCCGCTGCCCGTATACGCTCGAGCAGAGCCCGGATCCGTTCATCCTCCGGGCGGCGTCCGGACAGAACCAGACGGGCCTGATACCGGCCGGCCAAATACTCGGCGAACAGCGCGCCGAGTCCGCCGGCGCCGCCGGTGAGAAGATACACACCGCGCTGTCGGATCACGGCGCCGGGTGCAGGCTCGACGTCGGCCTGCTCGCGCACCACGCGCTCTTCCCATCGCCCACCGTCGCCGGAGCGCACCACGCTTGCGCCGGACATCGGCGCGTTCAACAACTCGGCGACCTGAAGCCCGGTGTCCTTGCCAGCGTCAACGAGTGCGGTTCGCGTCGCGACCCGTGGATATTCCGTACGAATGGTCGCTGCAAGGGCGGCGAGCGCCGCGTGCGCTGTTTCAGCCTTCTCCCCGCGTTCCACCACGAACACGATTTCCAGGCCGTCGGCGTCGCCGACCTCACGAACAAGATCCAGGGCGGAGTAGGCGACGGCGCGCGAGGGTTCATCGGCCAGTGGACCCTCACCGTGCGACGGCGCGATGAAGAAAGCCACGCGGTGCACGGGCCGGCCGTCAGCCGATGCCTGTCCCAGCCATGCTGGCAGACGGGCCTCGTCCGGCTGCAGTGAGCGGGTTCGACCGTCACTGAGACGAAGGTCCCGCTGCGGCTCGAGCACCATGATCGGCCGCCGGGATCGCCCGGGCAGGTGCGCACAGACCTCCCGCACCCGTTGCGCATCGCGCTCGGTTACCGCATGGATGACCGCCGCGCCACTCGCACCCGCATCGACCGCCCGGCTCGACCAGTCGCGCCAGTCATAGGTATAGAGGTACGTATCCTCCGGCACCGACGGCAATTCCGCGGCAGCCTTCGCCTCATGTGATGCCGGGTGATCCGCTGCCGAAGCACTCGTCACCGGCGCCGAATCCGCGCCGGGCGGCGTCACCACACCGCCGGGCTCTGCCGCATCCGCCGCCCCGGTGGACTCGAAGGCGATGGCATGCTCCTCGGCGAAGTATTCGGCCACCGCCGCCAGGGTCTGGTGCTCGAAAAACACCGTCGGGTACAGGGTGATACCGAGCTCGTCCTCGAACTGCTCGGCCAACTGGATCAGTTTGGTCGAGTCCAGCCCCAGGTCCATCAGGTTCGCCTCGACGTCGATCTCCGACTCGGGCACCTCCAGTACACCGGCCAACCGTGCCACGAGATAACCCTGGACCCGCTCCGGCAGCGGCGTAGCGGGCGTTGCACTCGTTGTGGCGGCAGGCGTCGCCGCCGGTGCCGCGTCGAATTCGCGAGCCGGCGGGTGCGAGCCCGCACCGCGGCCTTCGCCCGAAACCGTCTCGGTGGTCTCGAAGGCCGCGGCGTGCTCCTCGGCGAAGTATCCGGCCACCGCCGCCAGGGTCTGGTGCTCGAAAAACACCGTCGGGTACAGGGTGATACCGAGCTCGTCCTCGAACTGCTCGGCCAACTGGATCAGTTTGGTCGAGTCCAGCCCCAGGTCCATCAGGTTCGCCTCGACGTCGATCTCCGACTCGGGCACCTCCAGTACACCGGCCAACCGTGCCACGAGGTAGCCCTGGACCCGCTCCGGCAACGCCGTGCCCGAGGCGACCGGTGTCGTCACCGCAGTGGAGCGCGGGCGGTCGACATCTTCGCCGCCGCCGTGCAGGAGTTTCAGCGCCGATTCCTTGTCCAGGTCGCCGCTGGCGATGCGTGCGAAGATTTCCTCCCGGCTCATGGTCGTTTCCCTTCCTTAGCAGAGTGCTTCCTGGTTTGGATCTCGCGCACCCGAGCTGGGCTATTCGCCCAGCAGCGGCTCCAGCGCGACGGCTTCTTCGACGCTGATGTGGCCTTGCTGCAGTGCCTCGACCAGCTCCTCATAGGTCCTCGGTCGTTCACCGGTGGTATGGCGGTCCGCGGTTTCCCCGTCCGGCGAGGCGCCCGTGGCGCCGTTACGGCATGGCCACCAGCAGCGCCGACGCTCGAACCGCGTGGGTGGCAACGGTTCGCGGCGTGCCCGGTAGGCGCCATCCTCCGGGGCGAACTCTTCGAGAATCATGTGGCAATTGGTTCCCCCGAAGCCGAATCCGGAGATCGCCGCACACCTGCGCTCCACGAAGTTGTCCCAGGGCGCGCCCTGTAACGCCGGTCTGAATGGTGAGCGCTCGAATTCGAAGCGCGGATGAGGCGTATCGCAGTGCAACGTCCGTGGTATGTACCGCTGCTGCAGCATCATGACGACTTTGATGAAGCTGGCCACACCGGCGGCCAGCAACAGGTGCCCCGTATTCGATTTCACCGAACCCACCGCACAGTACTGCCGGTCTTCGGTGAACTCCCCGTAGGCCCTGCTGGCGGCCTTGATCTCGATGGGGTCGCCCAACAAAGTGCCGGTCCCGTGAGCCTCCAGGTAGGTGATGCTTCGCGGGTGCACGCCAGCATTGTCGATGGCCCGCCGGATGACCGAATGCTGCATTTCGAGGTTGGGGGTGGTGATCCCCATGGTGCGACCGTCATTGTTAACGGCGGAACCGCTCACCACCGCCATGATCCGGTCACCGTCGGCGACCGCGTCGTCGTAGCGCTTCAGCAACACGAGCCCCGCCCCCTCGCCCAGCACGAAGCCCTTGGCCCGCTGGTCGAAGACATAGCAGCAGGGATCATCGGAGAGCACGGACGCCTGGCTGAAACGGACATGGGCCTGTTCGTCGAGCAGCAGCGTGATTCCGCCGGCGACCGCCATATCGCACTCGCCCGAACGCAGAGCACGGCAGGCATGATGGATCGCCACCAGCGACGAGGAGCAGGCGGTATCGATGGTGTAGGACTCGCCACGGAGGTCGAAGAAATCGGAGACGCGCGCGGCGATCATGTTCTGAATGGAATGCACCACCGCACCCTTGGCCACGTCCGGCGGCAGTGTCGGATCGCTGGTCGCGGCACATTCACCGGCGGCCGCACCCAGAATCACGGACACGTGACGCCCCGCCAGCTCCTTGCCGTGGTAACCCGCATTGTCGAAGAGGTGCTGCGAGAGCTCCAGGACCAGCAGGTGCTGCGGATCCATCGCCCGGGCGTCCGCCTCGCGGATACCGAAATATGCCGGATCGTAGGATTCGACCCCCGGCGCGTACCCCGCCCAGCGCGAGTACGTCTTGCGCACGGTACCCTTGGCGGGATCGAAGTGCTCACGCCAGTCCCACCGCTGCGGGTCCACCTCGCTGACGAGATGATTCCCGTCCACCAGGTGCTGCCAGTACGTCTCGACGTCCGGCGACTGAGGGAAACGACCCGCGACACCGACAACGGCAATGCGCTCCGCTGATCGGCCGCGACCATCGTTCGCCGTCCGCTGCGTGCTTGCAGCTTCAGGATTGGTCTTTGCGGGCCTGCTGTCCGGCGCGGCCGGCGCACGCGGTTCCGTGGAAGGCCCCGAATGCCCGGTGGCCGGCAACGGCCGCACCGTAAATTCATCCACCTCCACGAGCACCCGTCCTTCAACGTCGCCGATAACGATGTCGAAGCGCTCAACCTGCGCCGTGCTCCGGGACGAACGCCGCACGTGCACCCAGCAGTGGTCCGGCAATGCTTCGAACTGACGCACGGAACGCAGGAAGAAAGGCACGTGGACGCGTTCACCGGCGTCCGCATCGGCCGTGGCGCCAATCGCCGCCTGAAAGGCGCCGTCCAGCAAGGCGGGATGCAGAACGAATCCGTCGGTGCCGTTGTGGCCGTCACCCAGGGAAAGGCGGGCCAGGGCTTCGCCCTGCCCTGCGTACAGGACCTCGATACTCCGGTACCGCGGTCCGTATTCAAACCCCGCGCGAGCCATGTCCGCGTACAACGCGTCGCCGTATCGCAGACGTGTGCACGACTGGCGAATGGCATCGAGGTCGAGGCGGTCCATCACCGGTGCACCGGTGAGCGGCTCCACCGTGCCCTGGGCATAGGGAGCATCGGCCTCGCCGGGGGCGACGGCACGAAAGCCGTATCCTTGCCGGCGGCTGTCGAGCCGAAGCTCGATTTCGGTGGTTCCGTGGGGATCGATCCGCAGCGGTCGCTGCCAGGACACGTTGCCGAGCGCAATGCTTCGGCAATCAAGGCCTTGCGCCCCGGCAGCCCGCGCAACCTCCAGATAACCGGCGCCCGGCAGGAGTACGTCGTCACCGATCCGGTGATCACTGAGCACCGGGTCGGTGCCGTCCAGGACGACCGGTAGCCGGTCCACGCGACCGGTGTCGAGTGTGCCCAGCCACGGGTGCCGGCATTGGGATGCGCGTGTAACCGTCTCGGCGGTATGGCCACCCGCACCCGCCACAAACGGCTGCTCGTGCACCGCCTCGGGCATGCCTGCAGTCGAACCACCGCCGCCCGCGGCGACCGCCGCAAACGGGACTGCGTCGTTGTGACCGGCACTGGCAAGGAAGGACTGGAGGCTTGCGACCGTCGGCTGCTCCACCAGGTCCGACGGCGTCACCGCCAAGTCGAGCCGTTCGGACAGGCGGTGGGCGAGTCGTGTCAGCATCACGGAGTCGAACCCGTACTCCGTCAACGGCGTCTCCTCATCCACGAGCTCTGACTCGATCTTCGAAACACCGGCGATCTCTTCGACGAGTATTTCCGCAAGCGCTGGTCCCGCTCCTTCGCCGGCTGGCCGCTCCGGCGCACCCGGCACGTCGGCGGAGGTGCCCCCCAGGGTGCGCTGGACCCGCGCCGGATCGCCGGGAACGACCAGAACCTGGGAGGCCTCGCAGGCCCAGAGCCGATCCAGCAACGATAGGCCCTTCTCGCTGTCGATCGCCTCCACACCCCAGCGTGCCTGCAGCAAATCGAGGATCTCCAGCGCAATCGCCATCCCGCCGTCGTGCCAGTACGGCCAATCGACGGACAGCGATCGCCCGGAACGCCGTCCGGCCCGGCGTTCGCCCTCCCGCCAGCGGGCGAAGTGATCCGCGAATCCGTTCGCGAACGCGTAGTCGACCTGCCCCGGGGAAGCGATTTCCGCGGTCAGTGAGGAGAAGAGCAGAAAACACTCCAGCGGGTCCTCGCGTGTAAGCCGGTCCAGATTGACGGTGCCGAAAAGTTTGGGACCGAGAACCGCCGACATCGCCAGCGGCTGCTTGTCCGCGACCGGCGCATTGTGCAGTACCCCGGCACAATGAATAACGGCAATCAACGGGCCCAATCGCGCCCGTATGTCCCGCAGCACGACATCCAGCGCCTCGGCATCGCAGATGTCGGCCTGGTAGTACGCAAGGCGACCCGGCGCTTCCGCCTCGAGGTCCTCGCGCGCCGGCTCCGCCAGCCGCGAACGCCCCAGCAGCACAACGGCCGCATCGGTAGTTCGAACCAGGTGGCGTGCAAGACGGCGCCCGATGCCCCCAGCACCACCGGCGATCAGATAGACCCCTGGCCCGGGGGGCATCGGCCTTGCGTCCGCCGCCTGGATTGGCTCGTAGCCTTTCCGCAACCGCCGACCACCCTCGTACCGCACAGCCATCGACTCCGGCCCCGTCGCCCACAGCTCGTTGACCAAGCCGGAGGCGGTTTCGCCCGGATCACCGGTTGCTTCGACCACGGTCACGGCAGCCCACGAGAGCTCGGCGGCGATCGTGCGCAGCAGGCTTTCCTGTGCCCCCGCGAGGGGATGTTCCGACGGCGCGTCAGCCGGGTTCCACGCGATCAGCCGTGTCCGCTGACGGTGCCCCGCCTGCGACAATGCCTGAGTCAGGTACACCCACGGGTAGAAGCCTTGTCGGAGCTGTGTTTCAACGCTCGCCGGCGTCGTTTCGAACGGGTGGTCCACCCAGGCATTGATCACCACGGAAGGCGTGAGACCTGCGTTCAGCAGCGCGTCGACGAGTTGCCGGTACTGGCCGGGATCGGTCGGATCGACTGCGAACTCGTCGGCATCATGCCGTCGAAATGCCGCGCCCGGTCGAATCCGGACGACCCTCTCCGCGCTCCCGGCGAGCTCGCGCAAAGCGTTGCTGGTCGTGCCGTCACCATCCAGGACCCAGACAGTTCCGGGCAGACCGCTTCGGCGCGGCCCGTCATCGCGGACGTAAACAGGCACGACGAGGCCGGAGCTCCAATCGCCGGCGCCCCCGGCCTCTGGCGGTCCATCGGCGCCCCCTCCTTCCCGAGGTACTTCGGCCGGCTCGCCGGATCCGTTGCCGGGACGTGCCCCGCCGATCCAGTAGGTCTGCCTGGCGAACGGATACGTCGGCAGCGGAAGGCGCCGTGCCCCTTGATTCCCCGGCAACACCTCCCAGTCGACCCGTTCTCCGCGAACCCAGGCGGCAGCGATGGTCTCGGCGTCCACTTCCATCACCGGGCGGGGATCGACCGCGTGCGGGTCACCCGGCATCCGCACTTCGCCGCTGAACACGCCGTTACCGTCGAATTCGCCTCCCGCACACCGACCCAGACGCTCCAATAGCATCTCCATTCCGTGCGCGACGATGGCCAGCCGGCATGTCATGGCTTCACGACCGGTCTGCAACGTGAACGCGACGTCATCCAGATCGACACCGGGCCGCGCCGCCAGATGCGCCTGCAGTTGCCCGGCAGCCGCCGCGAGACGTTCACGCCGCTTCGCGGACAGAACGATGATCCGGGCCCGTTCAGTATCCGTGGGCCTCCCGGGCCGTTCCGCCTCCGGCCGATGCTCCTCGACCACCAGGTGAACGTTGACGCCTCCTGCACCGAACGAGCTGACTCCGGCCCGGCGCGGATACTCCATGGGCTCGCTGCCGTCGAGCGCCAATACGGGTCGTTGCCAGTCGCCCGGCGCGGTCTGCAGACTGAATGGCGTAGCGGTAAAGTCGATATCCGGGTTGGCTGGCTCGGCATGCAGCGTCGGCGCATAGCGTCCGTGCCGCAACTGAAGCAAGACCTTGGTCAACCCCGCGATACCGGCAGCGGACTCCAGGTGGCCGATGTTGGATTTGACCGATCCGAGGGCACAGTACTGGCGCTCATCCGTGTAGGGCGTGAACGCCTGACACAGACCCTCGATCTCGATTGGATCGCCAAGCGCCGTGCCTGTTCCGTGTGCCTCCAGATAGGTGATCGTGCGGGGGTGAACGCCGGCGCGACGCAGTGCCTCGCCAACAACTTCGCCCTGGGCCTGTGGATTCGCCACGGTGTAACCGTTGGTGCGGCCATCGCTGTTGATCGCGCTGGCCCGGATGACACCGTGGATGTGATCACCGTCTTCGATGGCCCGCCGCAACGGCTTGAGCAGGATGCACCCGGCGCCCTCCCCGATCACCGTACCGTCGGCGCGATCACCGAACGGCCGGCACTGGCCGTCGCTGGAGAGCATCGTCACCGACGACAGGCTGATGAAGTGGCTGGGATGAAGCACCAGATTGACACCGCCGGCCAGCGCGAGCTCGCACTCGCTGCGGCGAAGACTTTCACAGGCGAGATGCACCGCGGCGAGCGACGATGAACAGGCCGTGTCGACGGCCATGCTGGGGCCGCGAACGTCGAGCTGGTAGGACACCCGGTTGGCGATGGACCAGTAGCGCGTCACCTGTGCCCTGGCGGCAGCGTCCGCCCCCGCCACGTCGGCAGCGGCGCGTTCGTAGGTATCGTTCATCACGCCCGCGAAAACGCCCACCCGGCCGGCCTCACCGAGGGCTCCGGGTGCCCGGCCCGCGTCCTCCACGGCGCTCCAGGCCGTCTGCAGGAACAGCCGCTCCTGCGGATCCATGGACTCGGCTTCGCTGGGGGCGATGTTGAAGAACAGGGGATCGAAGTGCTCTGCGCCGGTGACGAATGCGCCGAAGCGGCTGTAGTTGAATCCGGTGCGGCCCCGTGTCTCGTCGTAGTGCTGCCGCCAGTCCCAGCGCTCCGGGGGAATTTCGCCGATGCTGCAGCGGCCGCTGATGAGATTGTCCCAGAAAGCCGGCGCGGAATCGGCCTCGGGATATCGCATCGCCATCCCGATCACGGCTATGGGCTCGTCGCCTTCGCCCGGCGTCTCCCCCGTTGCCCCCGACGGGCCGGCCACCGAAGCGGGCCGCCCATCAGCGGCCTGCGCGCTGCTGCTTACGGGTGCCTCCGGCGACTGCAGTAGCGGAGTCACGGCCGCAGCGTGGTTGGCGAGCAGGTACGCTGCGACATCGCCGAGGGTGCGGAATTCGAACAGCAATGTCCGCCGCTGAATGCCGACACCGAGGCCGTCCAGGCGTCGGTTCATTCGCGTGATGAGCAGCGAATTCAGGCCCAGGTTCTCCAGCGGCACGTCAGGTCGTACACGATCGACGGGCAGCTCCGCCTCCTCCGCGTACATACCGCAGAGCCACTCCGCAAGGACATTCTGCGGGTCGGTCGCCTCCCCTGTCGGCTCCGCCGTCTTCCAAGCCGCTTGAGACCCCGCCACTGCGCCAGGCGTACTGGCGGGTATCCAGTGCCGCTCACCGGCGAAGGGATAACTCGGCAGCGGCACACGCTGTGCGCCCGTATGCCGCAGGGCCGACCAGTCAATCGCGGCTCCCTCCAGCCACTGCGTCATCGCCGCTTCCAGCGTCGGCGCACGCACCGGCGTTTCCCGGCCACCCGGGTCGGCACCGGTGTGTGCGCTCGCCAGAGCCGGCACCTCAACGTCGCCGGACGCGAAGCGGCGAAGGCGCTCGGCAGCCTCTCCCGGGCTGCCGGCAATCGTGGCGAGCCGATAAGGCATGGGAACGCGGCCGTTCTGCAGGGTGAACGCCACGTCACAAAGGGATGCGTGCCGCATGACCGCCGGCCGGGCATCGGCAGGCGTCGCATCCAGATAGCTCAAGTGGGTGGCGAGCCGCTGCGCGTATGTACGCAACTGCGCCTGGGTGGCAGCCGAGAGAACGATCAGCTCACGGTCACCACAGGTGGATACCTCCGATGGAGCGATCGATTCTTCCACGATCGCATGACTGCAGGAACCTTCCGCGCTGTAGCCGTTGATCAGGGCCCGGCGACTGGCGTGGCCTTCCTTTTCGCCGGCAATCGGGGCGTCCCAGGTACGGCCGCTGACGGCTAGCGCGCCTCGAGCGCTCTGCCAGTCCACGAAAGGATTGAGCGCATCCGGCACCGGCGTGGGCACGATCCGGCCATGCTGGAGCTGGAGCACCACCTTCGCCAGTTGTGCCATGCCGGAAGCCGCCTCGAGGTGCCCGAGGTTCGCCTTGGCGGAGCCAATGAGGTACGGCGATCCCTCGTCGCGGCTCTCGCCCAGGACACGCTCCACCGAGGAGACCTCGGCCGCGTCGGCGATACCGGCCCCGGCGGCGGAGGCTTCCACGTACGAAATCGTGTCCGGTTCCACGGCACATCGTTGCATCAGCGCCCGTAGCGACCGCGCCTGACCATCCGCATTGGGCATGGTTCGGCCACGACTTCTGCCCCGATGGGCGGCCGCCGTGCCCCGGATAACGGCGTAGCGGGCATCGGCGTCACGCCGGGCTGCCTCGGCTGGCCGCACGAGAACCGCCCCCACGCCTTCGCCGACCACCCAACCATCCGCGTCCGCCCCGAAGACCTGACAGGTCTGGTCGGGGGAGACGAGCTCCAGGTCCCTGAGCACGCGGATGTGGTCCGGGTGGCCGACCAGGTTCACACCGCCGACGACCGCCGCATCACATTCGCCGTTACGAACGCTCTCGCACGCCATGTGCAGGGCGGTGAGGGCCGACGAGCAGCCGGTATCCACCGCCATGCTCGGCCCCTGGAAGTCGAAGAAGTGGGAAACCCGGTTCGGGATCGAGGAATACGTCGACGTGGGACCGGGCTCACCGTCGGAGCGAGCACCGAACTTCTGGTAATCGCCCCACATCACGCCGACGAAGACCCCCACCCTGGGTGCGGCGGCACGAAGCGTGTCGGGCGTGTAACCGGCGGATTCGAGGCACTCCCATACCACCTCCAGAAACAGGCGCTCCTGGGGATCCATGGAGCGCGCTTCGACCGGCGCGATATTGAACAGCAGGCTGTCGAACCGGTCGATGGCGTCGAGAAAGCCTCCGCGGAGCTCATCGCTGCCCCAGCGGTCCGACGGTAGCGGCCCGATCATGCATTCGGCATCCTCGAACCGGCGCCACAACTGCCAGACGTCGTCGGCGCCGGGATACCGGCCGCTCATTCCGATGATCGCCATTTCGCCGCGCGGCTCGGCAGCCCCCGCCGCCTGAGCGAACCGGCTCGTATCCGACTCGCGCCGATCGAGGGCACTCAGGGGAACCGGCTGATCATGATCGTAATACCCACCGGTGAAACCGTGCACGAACTCGACTTCGGAACCGAGCTCCAAATGCTCCCGTACAGGGTCGAGGTGCATCCAGCCCACCGGGCACAGGCCGATTCGGAAGTCCCGCTGACGACGCATCAGCGTCTGTCCGAGCATGCCCGTGGCGACCACGGCGGCGTTGAGGCGTGCGGCGTCGTTAACGGTGTTAGCGGCGCCGACGATCAGCAGCGCGAACGCCGCCTGATCGAAGTGGCCGCGGTTGAACGGGTAGAAGCCCTTGCGCACGGCATCATGGGCATCGGCACTAACGAACGTCAGCTCGTTGCGCTCCGGCAGGTATCGCCACAAGCCGCCTTCGAGCCCGTCAATCGTATCGGCGCGTACCAGCACGTAGAACTGCACGAGTTCGCTCAGTCGCGCATCGTCACTGATGCCGAGACCGAGGCGCTCGACTTCGCCACCAAGCAACGCCATGAAATCGTGGAAGGCCGACTGAGGTATCGAGCGACGGGCATAATCGCGACGACTCGCGCGCCCGATGAACTCGCTCAGGGGATAGGAGTGGCCGACAAGTGTCACCGATTCGCGCGCTTCACAATCGCCGCGCACGTTCAACGCTCCGGCCTCGTACTGGACGCGTTCCTCAGCGGAAAGCTCGACGCTTCGGTAGTCCGCCGCCGCGTAGCTCGCGGTGACCGCGGGCTCGCGACCGTTCGTCTCCAGGCACAGGTGCGCGAGTGGTTTCGCCGTGGCGTGCTCGTTCGCGGACGTCCCCGCGCTGCCACTGACAGCCAGACAAGCAAGCTGACGATGCCCGGCATCGAGCGCCAACGCCGAATGAAGGCGCTCAGAGTCGGTCACATGCGCGGCAGACAGGCGCACGCCAGCTTCGGCCTGACCGTCACTGATAAGCTGAGTCATGTACCCGGCATCGAGCGTCGCGAGCAGCGGACTCAGGCGGTCATACGTGGATTCGAGCGCCTTGAGCTGCCCCACGAGTACGAGGCACACACCGCCACCGCCGCGAACGCCGGCGTCAGCCGGCGCCGCGCCGCCAATGCGGTAAAGCTTGTGATGGGCCGGATGGTAGTAATAGGTACCTTGTGCGAGGCCGTCCACGTCACCGGGGCCGACGACGACGTACACCTGTACGGCATACTTGCCGCCGCCGGAGGGAAACAGGTAGCGCGCGTGGTCTTCCGCGATCGTTACCGAACGCAGCCGGGAGAGGAGATAGCCGAGTGCAGCGACGGAAATGCGCCCGGAACCCATGTGCGACGATAAACTCGTGCCGAGTCGGTCACCGTTGCCTGATTTCGGGAGCGCGACGGTCCGTAATGTGTGACTCTCGTGACTGCCCTGCCCGACCGCCGCTTCAGGCGCGGGTTCCGGCTCTGGAGCGGACCGAGGCGACTTCGTGGCTCCGGTCTCCTGCACGGGGGCCGTCGCCGACACACTGCCAGCGGGTCGGTTCTCCTCGGCACCGGGCCGCGAAGCAGGCGACTGTTCCTGAACGTGGCGCACCACCCCGGTGAGGGTTGGCTCTTCCAGGAAGGCCTCGAGGGCAATTGCGACCCCGAGCTCGGTCTCGACGGCCCGCGCAAGCCGCATGAGGGTGAAGGAGGTGGCACCTAGCTCGAAGAGGTCGGATTCGATATCTATCGAGTCCACCTCCAGCACGTCTCGGCACAATCGGGCAACGACGTCCTCCACTTGAGCATCCGCGGATACCCGGGATGGCGAAACCGGATTCTCGACGGCGGTTGCCTTCGATGCCGACGCTTGATCGGAATCGGCACGCGATCGTTCTTTCCCCTGACCAACCGTGCCGGTATCACCCTGAGTCAGGCAGACTTCGATCGCATAACCATCGGAGCCAGCGGCGGGCGGTTGCTGCGGCGCGGCTTCGGTCACGGTTGCACTATCGTTCTCGGTGCTCGATTCCGTCGGGGATTCGTCGCTCCCCATTTGGCGCATTACGCCCGCGAGGGTCGGCTCTTCCAGAAAAGCCTCGATGGCGATGGCGGTTCCGAGCTCGTTCTCGATGGCCCGGGCCAGACGCATGAGGGTGAAGGAAGTGGCCCCGAGCTCGAAGAAATCATCACTTTCGCCGAGCGTGGCGACCCCGAGCACCTCGCGGCACAGTCGCTCCACGTCAGTCCGGACGCTGTCCATGCTGTCCTCGTGGTCATCCGTGTAATCCGACGGGCGCTCGGCGGCGCCGCGGTCAACCGCCGTCGATTCGTCCGCACCACCGGCGTCCGACCCACCGGCACCGAGCTGGTTGAGGATGCCGCGGATGGTGGGATCGAGCAGAAATGTCTCGACCGCGATCGTGGTGCCGAATGCCTCCTGCAGTGAGCGGGAAAGGCGCATGAGCGTGAATGACGTCGCCCCGTAATCGAACAGATCGTCGTCCGGACCCAGCTGCTCACCGTCGAGATGGCGCCCGACCAATGCCGTGACGCGCTCGACGAGGCCGTCGGCGTGCGGCTCGCCCGACTCGGCTTTATCCTCCGCGATGCCTCCGTCCTTCAACGCATCCCGATCCACCTTGCCGTGGCCGGTGAGCGGGAGCGTTCGCGGCTCCACGAACCGGTTGGGCACCATGTAATCGGGCAGCTTCTGGCGCAGATGCCGTCGCAGCTCCCGGACCGAAACCTCGTCGCCCACAACGTGCGCCACCAGACGAGGGTCGTCGCCCGTCTCGTTCTCGACCACCACGGCTGCCTGGTGGATCGCCGGATGGCTGACCAGTGCCGCCTCGATCTCCCCCAGTTCGATGCGGAATCCCCGCAGCTTGACCTGAAAATCGAGCCGCCCGAGATAGACGATGTTGCCATCCGGGAGCCGTTGCGCCCGATCCCCGGTCTTGTACACACGCCGGCGCTCGCCGTCGGCGTCGACATGGTCGAAGAAGCGCTCGGCCGTCAATTCGGGGCGGTTGAGATAACCGCGCGCCAGTCCCGCCCCGGCAATGTGCAGCTCCCCGGGGTCTCCGTCGGCGACAGACCGGCCTTGCTCGTCGAGCAGCAGAATCTCGATGTTGTCGATGGGGCGACCGATCGGTACGGCCCCATCAGCACGCAGCTCACAATCCCAATAGGTCACGTCGATGGCGGCCTCGGTGGGGCCGTAGAGATTGTGAAGTGCCGTGGCCGGCAACCGCTCCATGCCGCTTCGCATCAGGCCATGGGGTAAAGCCTCACCGCTGAGAAACACGTGACGAAGCCCGAGCGCCCGTCCGGGCTCGAGATCGGTCAGGAACTGACGGAACATGGACGGCACGAAATGACAGACCGTAACGCCGTGCTCATCGATACACCGCGCGAGATAGACACCGTCACGATGACCATCCGGCCTGGCGAGCACCATGCGGGCTCCGACCGTGAGCGGCCAGAGCAATTCCCAAACGGAGACATCGAAGGTGAACGGCGTCTTCTGCAGCACGGCGTCATCGGGCCCGATGGGATAGGCCCGCTGCATCCACTGAACGCGGTTCGCGAGCGCGGCATGCTCCACCATGCAACCTTTCGGCCTGCCCGTGGAACCGGACGTGTAGATCACGTAGGCGAGATCGCGCCGACCCGCGGAGCCGGCGCCGAACGGCTCACGTCCGTATCCTGGGTCGTTCCGCAGCTCCGCGACGCAGACGTGACGAACGTCCGTACCGAGACCGGACGGCACCGTTTCCAGGTCCGAGTTCGTCAACACCGCTTGCGGCGCAGCATCCTCGATAATGAAGGTCAACCGCTCGCGCGGATAACCTGGGTCGATCGGCAGATAGGCACCGCCGGCTTTCAGGACCGCGACGATGGAAACGACCAGCTCGAGGCTGCGCTCCATGGCGAGTGCGACAATGGTGTCCCCGCCTACACCATCGGCGCGCAAGCGTCGCGCAAGTACGTCTGAAAGCGCCTGCAGCTCTCCATAACGCAGCACGGCACCGTCGAGCTCGGCTGCGATGGCATCCGGGTCCGTAGTCGCCCGGGTCTCGATAAGCTGATGCAGGCAACAGTCCTCTGTCATGCCCCGTCTCCCATTCCTTATGTCGAAAATCCTGCCGATCCGTCAGCGCAAAAGACGCACGCCCTCGAGATATTTCGCTGTCAGGAGGACGAGGCGACCAGCCCGGCCGGCTCGCCGCGCTCGTTGCGGATGCGCGTGACCATATCGGTGAGTACGTTGCCGGGACCGACCTGTTCGATACGCCGGACACCGTGGGCAAGCAGATACTCGACGCTCTCCAACCAGCGCACCGGGCTGGCGATTTGTGCCGCTAGCAGTGCCTTGATCTCCCCCTGCGGGTACGGCGCGGCCTGTACGTTCGAAATGACCGGTATGCGCAACCAGTTGAACTCGTAGGGGCGCAGGTAGTCGCTAAAGGCCTCGCTCGCGTCACTCATTTCCCGGGAATGGAACGCGCCGCTGACGCGCAGCGGGATCAACTGGCCACCGGCGTTCGCGATGGGCCGTTCGGCCGCGGCGATTTCGTTCGCGGGTCCCGAGATAATGGTCTGGTAACGCGTGTTCATATTCGCGAGGTCGAGACGGCTCAGTGCGTTGTCCCGCAGCGCCGTGCGAATCTGCTCCACCGTCAATCCCAAGACAGCCGCCATGCCGCCTCGGTCGGCGCTAGCCATTAACGCGCCACGCTTGCATACGAGACGTAATCCGGTCTCGAAATCGAACGCCCCGGATGCCAGCAGCGCGTTGTATTCACCCAGGCTATGACCGGCTACGTAATCGGGCTCCTGGCCGTTGTCCTCCAGCGCGGCGAGATAGAACAGGTGATTGACCACGTACAGGGCGGGCTGTGTATACGCCGTCTGCGTGAGCTTCCCGTCGGGGTCTTCGAGGCAAAGGCGTGATACGGAATAGCCGAGCACGGTGTCCGCCTGCGCCACATGCTCGGGGAAGCGCTCCCACAGGCCCTCTCCCATTCCCTTGAACTGGGCGCCCTGGCCCGGAAATACGTATGCCAGCATCGGTCTCTCCCTGTTGCCGGGCCGGTAGTGCACCCCGGACAGCCCGGCGTCTTCTGCTATTCGGGTGTTCGTGGGAACGGGCTATCCCGCCGCTTGCAACGCGACCGGATCGTCCATGCTCAGGAGCACTTCCTTGGCTTCGTGCAGCGCGCCGTGTATACGGTCACGGAAGAACGCGACATCGTCATCGTTGAGCATGAGATTGCAGTAAAGCCGGAAGTACCGTGGGGCGAACTGGATCCCGTGCCCTTCGCATACCGCCTTTACCAGCCCGTCCCGGGTCTGCAGCTCAGGGGTATAGTCTTCGGGTCGCCGCAGCGGCTCGGCGCATACGTGCGCCGACATTCCAGTCGGAATGCCCTGGACCACGAGCGGCAAGCCGACATCGCGGGCGGCGTCCGTCAGCGTTCGCGCGATCTCGAGTAGGTGGCCGCCCATGCGCTGATAGCAATCCGGATCCTCCTCCAGGAGGTTCATGGTCGCCTCGACCGCCGCGAGACCGAGTGGATAGCCGTTGTACGTGCCGCAGTGGACGACACGCTGACGATCGTAGAGGTCCATGATGTCGCGTCGGCCCACCAGAGCCGAAACCGGCACGGCACCGCCGCTCATGGCCTTGCCGAGAATCGTGAGATCCGGCGTCACCCCGAAGACCGACTGTGCACCACCGAGCGCCATGCGAAACCCGGTGATGACTTCGTCCAGGATGAATACGACACCGTGCCGATCGCACAACCGCCGCGCCGTCTCGAGATATCCGGGCGCGGGCAGCATGCCACCACTGTTGAGCGCCACCGGTTCCATCATGATCGCGGCGAGCTGGTCACCGTGGTCTCGGAACACGCGCTCGAGCGCGTCGACGTCGTTCCACGGGATGAGCAGGGTATCCTGGTCGAGGGCGCCGGGAGCCCGGCCCTCGGTGAAGTAGCCATCGCCGTCGTACTCCTGCGCCCTGGGATCGGCCTGCGAACGTGGCGTGCCGCCCATAACGCTGTCCGCGCTGCCATGGTAGTGACCGAGAAAGCGCAGGACGCGTTCACGCCCGGTATAGGCTCGCGACAGCCGGAGCGCGTTCTGGATGACCTCGGTGCCGCTGAGGCCGAAACGCACCCACTCCGCACTGGGAACATAGCGCACGAGGCGCTCGCAGACGCCGGCTTCCAGCCCTGCCTGGTCAACCGAGACGACGCGGTCGATCTGGCTCTTGAGGCGTTCGTTGTAACGCTGATTGCCGTGGCCGACCAACGAGGCACCGTACTCGCAGACGAGATCCAGGTGCTCGTTGCCGTCCATGTCACGCAGGCGTGCCCCGTGTCCGTCGACGAACGGGGTCAGCGGGCGAATGCCCGACTTATAGAAATGCCGGTGTGCGCCGCATGGCAGATAGCGCCGAAGTTCCTTGAAGTAGGCTCTGGATTTGGCGGTTTTGAGCGTCATGATGCGTCATCCCTGTACGATTCGTTCCCGAGGTCGGTGAGGTTGGCTGTAAACCGCTCACACGGCGGCCACCTGCTGCGGTTGTGCGCGCGAGGGCGTCGAATACAGGCGATTCAGGTGGGCCGCGGCAGCCTGCATGATTCGGGTCCCGAGCTCGGGCGCACGGCGGTTACGCCAGCTTTCGAGCTCGGTTCCCCGCACCCACTGGTTGAAAGCGCCCAGAGCGGGGCCACAATGCACCTGAAAATCAGCCTTGTGCGCGGAATCGCCCTCCAGCGCCAGGCGGGTCGTGTGCACGAAATACCAGCGGAATACGAGGGCCATCTTCATCTTGGCGGAACGCTCTGCCTTCTCGAGCACGTCCGGCGCGGTACGGGCGTAGTGCGCCCGGGTTTCCGCCCAGACGTCCTCGAACGAGCGCTTGAAGTACTTGGTCTCTATCTGCTCGCGCATCCTTGCATCGATCTCTTCCAGCGAATCGTGGCGGCTGTAAAGCTCGTAGAGCTTGTTGGCACGACCCGGGAAGAGCACGCCTTTCCTGAGGACCTGCACGCGGGCTCCGATCTCGAACATGTCGCCGGCGGGGGCGTAGTCGGTGTCCTGGACGTCCATCTGCTGGAGCATGTCCTTGACGGTATCGCTGATGCCCGCCTCCACCGTGCACTGATTGATGGAACCGGTGGTGACGAAATCGGCCCCCAGAACGAACGCCGCCGCAGCGGCCGTCGGCGTGCCGATACCACCGGCCGCACCAACGTGGATGGGCCGTGCGAACCCGTTCTCGGCCATCATGCGCTCCCGAAGCGCCAGAATGCCGGGCAGCAGCGCGAAAAGCCTGCCGCGGTCCGTGTGCCCTCCCGAATCCGCTTCCACGCAGATGTCGTCGGCCACGGGAACGAAGCGCGCGAGCTCGGCTTCGGCCTTTGTGATCTTTCCCGCTTCCCGAAGCCGGTGCACGGTGCGCTCGTCCACCGGACGCATGAACGCCTCGGCCACCTCCGGGCGGGAGATCTTCGCGACGACGCGGTGCGGTGTAACGATCTGGCCGTCCGCACCGCGATACAGCCCCTTGAGGCGATACCGGGCAAGCGCCGGCGAAACCGTCATGTAGGCGGAAGCCTCCACGACCGGCACCTCGTGCTTGAGGTACAGATCGACGGTTTCCTCTTCCAGCTCCGGTTGCACGACATTGTTGAGAAGGTTCATGCCATAGGCGCCGTCCGAACCGAGCTGACGCTGGATGTGCTCTATCGACCGCTCGACCCGGGACAGCGCAACGCCGCCGGTGCCGCAGAACCCCATGAAGCCCGCCTGGCCCATGGCAATGACCAACTCCGCAGTGGCAATGCCCTTGTACATTGCCCCGGACACATAGGCGTAGCGCAGACCATAGCGTTCCCGGAAAGCGGATGCGCCCAGACCTTCCGGCTCCATACGCAAGTGAGCGCTCATACGTTCCCCCTCAACCAACTTTCAAACCCCCACCCAAGGCACGGCACCATGACCCGGTGTCGCCGTCGCCGGGCGCGCCCGCGTAGAGCCGTTGTCATCGAATGGTGTCATTTCCGCCCGGACCCGGTGCGAGTCCTCAGCGGACAGCAGATACCCAACCGCGTTGGCGAGCGTCCCGGACACACCCAGGTCCCGATAGACGGGCTGTCCATTGCGCTCCAGGCCCTCCACGGTCATCCGGAAATTGACGCGGCAGCGAATGACTCGCCACGGATGCATGACCGGCGGCCATTCGACGGCCCGCGCGGTATGGGCGCTGACGACCCGGACGGTGGGATGTCTCCACTCGATACCCTCGAGCAGCCGAACGAATGGTTCGCGCATGGGTTCGATCAACGACGAGTGAAACGGGTATCGCACGGGCAGCTCGTGGCTGACCACGCCCATTCGTCTGAGGCCGGCCGCACATGCCGCAACCGCCTGCGCGGTACCGGAGACCACGCAGTTCTCGTCCGTATTGACCGCTGCCAGTTCCACACCTTCGAAATGCTCTGGGTGCCGATGCACGACACTGGCGCCGGCAAGCACGGCCAGCATGCGCCCTTCCTCACAGGTGCTTTCAGCGATCTCCGCCATTCGCACCACCAGCGCGATCCCATCCTCGAGGCGCAGACAGCCGGCCAGGGCGAGGGCCACGTACTCCCCCAGGCTGTAACCGAGAAGATAATCCGGCGATTCCTCGCTCCCATCCAGGAGCGACCGACCGAGCGCGTACTGAATCGCGAATAACGCGGGGTTCGTGCGCTGCAGCTCGAGCAGGCGGTTTTCACTGCCTTTGCTCCGGTCTTCCATCAGACGCTTGACGGAATAACCGGTGTAGTCGCCGACGATTGCGTCGCAAACGTCGAGCCACTTACGAAAAGGCGGATCCGTGGCGTAGCGCTTGCGGCCCATCCCCAGGTACTGCGACCCCTGACCGGAGAACATCCAGGTGCGCGGCGTCATGTACTCAACCCCGGGAGAAGCCGAACGCCCACAGCAGCGTCCATGGCATTCCTCGCACAGGCCGCGCCCGCGGGCATAGCAGCGACGTTGCGCCGGTCACATCGCCCCGGATGGACAACCACCGGTTCGCTCATACCGGCGTCACCATCAGCCGGTCATCGAGATCGGGGATGCGCTCGGAAAGCACGATCCGGCAGAGGTAGAACCCGCCGTCAGGAAAGCTGGGGGTCGTCACATCGGAAGGCGCCTCCACGCGTACGCCATATACGGGAAAGCTGCTGCGGTTGTAACAGGTCAGGTAGACGAGGCCGGCTCCGAGCACCCGCTCGTCCGCGCTTATCCGTATCGATTGCCCCGCCTCGAACGCGCCATACACGAAACGCGTCTCCGGATTACCCACGGGCAGGTACTCGCGTTCGACCCAACGGTCCGGGAACAGCTCCGGCTTTCTCAGCATCGTTCGCATGTACAGGTGCAGGAAGCCGAAGAACGCGGAGCGACGATGAAACACGATGCCTTCCAGCTCGGGCTGCTCGAGGGTGGCGACCTTACGCGCTGCGATTCGGCGTTCACCCCCGTCGACGACGACCTCCGGCAGACCCAACTGCGCCTGTGGCAGGTAAGCACGTAAAGTCACCGTGTATATGCCGGGTTCAACCGTTACGCAGACCTTCCCCTGCGGATCATCCTCGGACGACACGCACCGGACGGTCTCACTTTTCGGGGCGCGGTAAATAACGAAGTACCAATGCGCCGCTGCCTGGCACAATCCGGAAGTGGAAAACTCCAGCTTCTCATCCACTCGCACGGGCCCTCCGCTCGCTATCAACGCGTGCGGATTCCAGCGCGGTGCAGCGACCGCCAGATATCGTACGAAAAAAGGCTTTTCGCTAAGGACTTCGTTGAGCGTTTGCCACGAAAATGGCCCGATTTCAAATTGTTTTCTTTGCAACAAGAAACGCAGACGGTATAGAAGCCTGAAACCGGAACGAACGACTCGGTTCAGCGCGAAACTGAACGGGAAGACCAAGAGCTCGAACCCGCTTGTCACTCGATCCATGAGAGCTACCCAACCCCGAACACCGGGTGTGTATTACGGAATTCCTTAAACGATTCTCGCCTGTGCTTCTCGGACGTGTCCCGTGGGTGACTCGATACCGGCCGACCGGAAGAGATGGACCTGGCATGCCGGCACGCGCAGCAGCATGAACCGGCAGCCACGATGCGCCGCCAGGCGGAAAGTATCCTCACCTTCGGCCCATTCAAAGGACTTCAGTGCGTCAGGATAGATCAGCCATCCCGCGGGCACGTTGTCCGTTTCTACGTAACCCGAACCGACGGTTGCGGCGTCGCGCACTCGCAACGGATCGCACTCGATGCCCAGGCAATACTGCGCGAACGTGTTCAGGGTCACGATCAGGGAAGCCGACGACATCTGAGCGTAGCACTCGATCACGTCGGGAAATGCAGAGTCGTAACGTATCCCATCGATGACCATGGGATGCACATTCCATGTCGGGTATTCCATAACCGCCCCCAAGGCTTCCACCCTTCCTACACCGCAACTCGCACGGCGTAACAAGCGTATATCCCCATCAGCCCCGGCAATCCCCTAAGCCATGCAATCCTGCGTGGCAGACACTTGCCGTTGGTACAGCACCAATGCCTCGTCTCCCGCAGGCATTGAAGTGCACAATAGGCAATCACCTATCTTTTTTCAAGTGACCAACTCGTTATCTTTGATGTAATGCTATGTTGTTACATTATCACGTTATTTCATAACAAACGGGCACCCACGAAAAGCTCCATAGACCGGCCGCCACCCAATGCCCCCCGCCAGAGCGGCACGTCATGTGATGCGGCGACACGGTACATTAAATGATGAATCAACGAAGACGACTGACGTCGGATATGCGGTTACCGAAACGTGGGTCGCGGGAGTTGGGTGTCGCCGCCTGCATTATCGGCCCCGTCGATCTGATTCCCGATATCGTACCGCTGCTGGGATACCTCGATGACCTCATCCCGATTCCGGCGGGCATCGCGCCGACACTCGGGATGGTTACGAGTCCATATTGCTCGATTGCCGCGTCCTTACACGGCAGCCTACTGCCAATGGCGAGCCTACTTACTAGTCTTCTCAGAGGTATTGTCATGCGTCAGCCGAACTGTGCGCCGATGGGGCAAGGCGCGAGGCGCGCGGTGTAGCCGGGCTACATAAGCGGCGAGCAACGCAGACCCCATCGGCGCACAGTCCGGCCCGAAGGGAGCGCCACAGCGGCCCGGTGGCGGCGTTGCGCTCGCTTGACGTGACCCGCCACGCCGGCGCGAGCGCGCCTTGCCCCCGACCCGCTCTGGCGCTCTGACACATGACAATACCTGTGATAAGACCGGCGCGGTGGCGGGCGGCGGATGCCGCCCGTCAACGCCGAACGTAACTGGGCGGTGCGACCGCCAAATCCCGGGACCGCCGCACGCGTGGGCGGCGCCGGTTCAGCATGGGGCGGATGCACGCATGCCCCATACCTCATTCTGGCTACCAGTTGCTTTTCGCCAGACAGTCGCGTACTATCCGCCTCCGTCGTCGGCACAGCATAGGCGCTGGCGGCCGGGGCGGGAGGCGAACACAAGGTTGACGTACCGAACGCGAATCGCCAGAATACGCGCCTCACGACAAAGCGCCCGTAGCTCAACTGGATAGAGCACCTGACTACGGATCAGGAGGTTGGGAGTTCGAATCTTCCCGGGCGCGCCAGATCAAGAACCCCGCAAGGCACTGCCATGCGGGGTTTTTTCGTTGGGCCGGGCCCAAAAACGGTGCCTGCCAGAACTGGATCGCCACCAACCGCCCCATCGGGACAGTTCTTATGGCGTCTGCCCAGTCCGGCTAGCCGATGATCTCACCGCCTAACGCGTATCCACCCTCCGAGGTCTCACTGATCTGGACCATGACGTAGGGCCGGACGTCCTCGTTCTTCCGTTCGCGGAAGAAGTTGCTGACGGTGTCGGTCACCCGCTCCACGACTTCGGCCTTTTCCTCTTTGGTGAGATCTCCCTGGGGAACAGTCAATCGCACAGTGGGCATGGCGTGCCTCCTCTCTTGGCTCTGCATGACAAATATTGACATTTGTCATTCCAACAACAATCCTGCGGTTGGTCAATCCCAATCGAGCCAGGAGGCAACACCATGCTTCAGCGTCAACTGACCGCTCAGGGCCCCAGCGTCTCTGCCATCGGCCTCGGCTGCATGGGGATGTCGGATCTCTACGGCGCCGCCGACCGCCGGGAAAGTCTCGCCACATTGCTCGCCGCCACCGAGCGTGGCGTTACCCTGCTCGATACCGGTGATCTCTACGGCATGGGCCACAACGAGCTGCTATTGCGGGAGCTGCTGCGCCACCGTCGCCGGGAGGATCTGTTCATTGCCGTGAAATTCGGCCCCCAGCGCGCCCCGGACGGCGAGTTCCTGGGCATCGACTGCCGGCCGGCTGCGACCAAGAACGCCCTCGCCCACACGCTCACGCGGCTGGGCACCGACTACGTGGATCTCTACCAGCCCGCCCGCGTCGACCCGAACGTGCCCATCGAGGAGACGGTGGGCGCGATCGAGGAGATGCGCCGCGCCGGCCACGTCCGCCACATCGGCCTCTCGGAAGCCGCCGCCGACACCGTAAGACGTGCACATGCGCAGGCCCCCGTGAGTTGGCTTCAGATCGAGTATTCCCTGCTCTCCCGCGGGATCGAGTCGGAGATTCTGCCGGCCTGCCGGGAGCTGGGCATCGCGCTCAATGCCTACGGCGTGCTCTCGCGCGGCCTGCTCTCCGGCCACTGGACGGCGAATCGCGAGCGGGCACCGGAGGACTTCCGCAACCGGTTGCCGCGTTTCCAGGGCCGCAACCTCGACAACAACCTCGCCTTGGTGCAGGCTCTGCGCCAGCGTGCCGGGGCCATCGGCGTGACGGTGGCTCAGCTCGCAATCGCATGGGTCATGGCCCAGGGGGAAGACATCATCCCGCTGGTTGGCGCACGGAACCGGGAGCGCCTGGACGAGGCACTGGGCGCCCTGGACGTTGCGCTGCCCGACGCGGAGTTCGCTGCCATCGAATCCGCTGTGCCCGCACACGCCGTCGCCGGCCAGCGCTATGACCCCGGCCAGATGGCCATGCTCGACAGTGAACGTGGAGGCTGAAGACCGGAAGTGAACGCGGAGGCCCTGACGCGCGATCGCATCCTAGATACGGCAGAAGACGTTCTGCGTCGCTTCGGGCCGGCGAAGACCACGGTAGTGGACGTGGCAAGGGCCCTCGGCGTCAGCCACGGCACGATTTACCGCCATTTTCCCAGCAAGGCGGCATTGCGCGACGCGGTGGCGCAGCGCTGGCTCGCCCGCGTCGCCCACCCCCTTGGCGCCATCGCTGCCGAGCATGGCCCCGCCACGGACCGCCTCTACCGGTGGCTGACAGGGCTTGCGGCGGCCAAGCGCCACAAAGTGCTCGACGACCCGGAGCTGTTCGCTACCTATCATGGCCTCGCCGAGCAGGCTCGCGGCGTCGTGGATGCCCACGTCGAGGAGCTCACCGGCCAGATAGCGCGGATCATCGATGACGGAATCAGTGAAGGCGCCTTTGTCGTTTCGGATGTGACGGCTACCGCACGCGCCGTGTTCGACGCGACGCTTCGATTCCACCATCCCGCCCACAGCCGTGAATGGAACGACCCGGACATCGACGACGCTTTCGAAGCCGTTTGGGGAATGCTGCTCGCCGCACTCACGGGCCGCCAGGCAGGCGCCGCCTAACACAGACCGGAGAGTGTCGATGACGCACGGACCGGCAACCCTCGCACCCACGCTAGCGACCTGCGGCTACCGCTCATCCGATTGCTCACCCCGCTCACCGGGACATGAGGCCGCCACGGGCTTTATCCTGCCAGCGCGTCGGAGGTCGCTGGTTGTACAATCACCGGCTAGAAAGCGCCGGAACGAGAATAATGATGCCCTGGCCGGGGTTCGTGAGAGGAATTGCGGGCCGCGCCAAGTGGCGGTGGGGTTTACGATAGAGTATACCGGCGTTCGCCTTGAGCTCTCGCAGACTAAGGACACCGCAACATGACCGCTACGGATATCCGCTCGTTCCTTCGTGCCTGGATTGCGAATCCGGCTCGAATAGGGGCGATTGCGCCATCCGGTGCGATGCTCGCAGCGCTGATAACGAGGGAGATTTCGCCCGGCAATGGTCCGGTGCTCGAGCTCGGCCCCGGCACGGGAACCTTCACACGCGCGCTGCTGGAACGTGGCGTACCCGAATCCGACCTGACGCTGGTCGAGTTCAGTCCCCAGTTCGCCCGCCTGCTCCACCAACGCTTTCCGGCGGCCAACATTCGTCGGATGGATGCCGCCCGCCTCACCCGTGCAAAGCTCTTCGAAGACGCCCCCTGTAGCGCAGTGGTGAGCGGCCTGCCATTGCTGTCCCTGCCACCGCGGAAGGTCTTTGCGATCCTCACCGGCGCCTTCAGCTACCTGCAGCCAGGCGGAACCTTCTACCAGTTCACCTACGGGCCGCGGTGTCCGGTGCGGCGCCGCATTCTCGACCGTCTCGGGCTGACGTCCACGCGTATCGGCGAGGCACTTCTCAACGTCCCGCCCGCCGCCGTCTACCGCATTTCGCGGCGGCCGACCACGGACGCCACAGCGTCGCACTGAGTTGACCCGCGCAGCGAACGATTCATGAGAAAGGCCCGGCATTCGCCGGGCCTTTCGTTTCACACACAGGTGACGACTGTGGTCGTCAGAGCGCGATCTCGCCGCCGTCCGTACGGCTGACCGCCACCGTAGCGGAGCGCGGGATGGAGCCCTCGCCACCGGGCCAGGTGCCGTCGGGATGCTGGACGTTCACGAACAGGGTCTTGTGGTCCGGGGTCATGTGCAGCCCGGTGACCTCGCAACCCGATGGGCCCACCAGGAAGCGCCGCAGGTCGGCCTGGTTGTCCGGGCGCACCGTTCGATCGTCACCCAGGTTGGCCGGCACCACGGCGAGCAGCATGTCGTTGCTGCCGGAGTCGAGATCGGCGCCATTGTCCGTCTCGATCCAGAGCACGCCACGGGGGTCCATCCACATGCCGTCCGGGCCACCGAACTCGTTCTTCTCGGTCAGGCCGGAGAGATTGAACGTGGCATCCGCCGACGCGTTGGAGCCGAACACGAAGATGTCCCAGGCAAACGTGGTGGCGGCGGGATCGTCGCCGTCCTCGCTGATGCGGATGACGTGGCCGTGGGTGTTCGGTCCGCGCGGGTTCGCCGCCGAGGTCTGATCCGCTTCGCGGTCGGTGTTGTTGGTGAGGGTGAAGTAGACCTCACCGGTGTTGGGGTCGACAGTGGCCCATTCCGGACGGTCCATCGGCGTCGCCTTGACCACGTCGGCGGCCAGCCGCGTGTAGACCAGTACCTCGGCCTGACTCTTGAAGGCACGGTTGCCCAGTTCCGGCACGTTCGCAGCCTGTAGCGTCGGGTTGTTGACCAGGTCCAGAGCGCGCCACTCGCCGGTGCCGTCGGCATTGAACACCGCCACGTAGAGCGTGCCGTTGTCGAGCATGTCCGGATTCGGCGAGTCCGGGTTCCAGTCTTCGGCGGTGACGAACTTGTAGATGTACTCGAACCGGGAATCATCGCCCATGTAGAACGCGAGCGGCTTGCCTGGCGTGGCGTTGCTCGCGGCGGCGCCCTCGTGGCGGAACCGGCCCATGGCCGTACGCTTCTTGGGCGTCGAGCTCGGGTCCATGGGGTCGATCTCGACGATCCAGCCGAAGCAGTTCGCCTCGTTGCGATAGTCCTCGTTGGGACTCGCCCCGGTGGGTGCAGTGTCGAAGCGGGCGAACTCGCCGTTGACCTCGCTGGCATCGCCTGCCACCGCGGCCCAGAGATAGCCGAAGCCGCTCTCGCTGATGCCGTAGCGCTGCTTCACCGCCGAGATATCACCCGACGTATCATAGACGTAGCCCTGGATGTTCTCCTCGCAAGTGATGTAGGTGTTCCAGGGCGTATAGCCGTTACCGCAATTGTTGACGGTGCCGCGGGTGGTCATGCCCGAGTTGTCATAGGCGGTGACGAGGAATTCCGTTCCAGCCACCGGGCCGGAGAACTGCATGGGCGTGGCCGCAGTGATACGCCGGTTCTTGCCGGAATTCGCTACCTGCCAGGCGCCGTCGCCACCCTTGCGCAGCTCCACGATGGAGACGCCGTGGGCATTGATGTCCTTGCGGACCTCGTCGGCCACGGTGGGAGCACCGCTGTCGTCCTCGGTACGCCCGGCATTGCCGTAGAGGGTACCGCCGTTGGTGTACTCGTGATTGACGCAGAGGATGCCGCGCTCGGAATTGCCTTCCCCCAGCGGGAAGAAGTGCATGCCGTCGTGGTTGCTGCCTGTCTGCTGCGCCTGCTCCGCCGCCGAGTTCGTGGTGGCGCCGGTGGGATCGAACGCGGGGAAACCATCGGTGATCCCGGTTCCCCAGGGAATGACCACCTGATACTCGTAGCCGTCGGGGACGGTGATGGCGTTGTCGGAATTCAGCGCCACCGGGTCGAAGGTGAGCCGGGAGGTCGCTGTGCCGTCGCCGGAGGAGTCGTCGTCATCATCGCCGCCGCAGGCGGTGAGCCCGGTGCCGGCGAAGAAAGTCACCGCCGCGAGTCCGAGGCTGCCCTTGAGGGCATCCCGACGGCTCAGACGCGCCTCGAGGACTTCACCGAAGGGAACCCCCTTGGCGGTTCGCTCCTCGATCGATCTTTCGGTTGCCAGGGTGCGGAGTAGGTCCAGCCGTTTCATCGTTACGCGTTCCTTGTTGTCAGCGTGGCTTTGCGCCGCGCTATGACTACAGGAACGCTATGACGCGAGCGTAAACGCCATGTTACACAAATGCGACATCCGAATGGCTTCGCCGCCGCATGCGGCCTTTCGCACCCTAAATACTGCGTGAGTAGCGCACGACTTCCGCCGCCTGCGCGAGATAACGATCGAACGTCGCCGCTATGTTGCGTCGCAGCAGGCGTCCGGCAGGCAGAATGCAAAGGCCCTCGCCGGTCGGCTCGACGAGCTCGTCAGCGGTGAGCGGCTCCAGGCATGCCAGCTCCGGTGCAAAGTAACGCCGGAAGTCAATGCCGAAGGCCCGTTCTATGGGGGAATACGGCACCCACTCACGACACATGATTTGCTCGATCACCTGTCGGCGCAGGCGATCGTCATCGCTTAGCGTATAGCCCCGGGCAACCGGGAGCTGGCCACGGTTGAGCGCAGCGTAGTATTCCTTGAGTCCGCGCTCGTTCTGGGCATAGGAGTCGCCGACCTTGCCGATGGCGCTTACCCCGAGACCGATGAGATCGCAGTCGGCATGGGTCGAGTAGCCCTGGAAATTGCGCTGCAACGTGCCCTCGTCGAGCGCCCGGGAGAGCTCACTGTCCGGCAGTGCGAAGTGATCCATACCGATGTAGCGGTAACCGCCCGCGGTCAGCCGCTCGATGGTCATCTCGAGAATGCTGAGCTTTTCGGCCGGCGTCGGAAGATCCTCTTCACGAATGAGCCGCTGTGCCTTCACGCGCCCGGGTAGATGTGCGTAGCTGTAGATCGACAGACGGTCAGGGCGAAGATCGAGCACCTCGTCAAGGGTGGCCGAGAAGCTCTCGCGGCTCTGGAATGGCAGACCGTAGATGAGATCCAGGCTCACCGAGCGGAAACCGCTCGCCCGTGACTGCTCTATGACGGCGCGCACCTGGGCGGCACTCTGAACACGGTTGACGGCCTCCTGCACCTGGGTGTCGAAATCCTGCACGCCGATGCTCAGGCGGTCGAAACCAAGCTCGGCCAGCACGGGAATGGTTCGCTCGCCGACGGCACGCGGATCCACCTCGACGGAAAACTCGCGCTCGCGCCAGGGCGCGAGGTGGAAGCGTTCGCCGATGGCATCGATGAGCCACCTCAGCTGGTCGTCATATAGATAGGTCGGCGTTCCGCCACCGAGGTGAAGCTGGCGTACCGGGCGATCGTCGTCGAACAGTGCCGCTTGCAGCGTCAGCTCACGCTCCAGGTAGTTGAGGTATATCTCCGCCTTTTCGGTCCTGCGTGTAATGATCTTGTTGCAGGCGCAGTAGTAGCAAAGGCTCTGGCAGAAAGGCACGTGCACGTACAGTGACAGCGCCCGCGGCAGCGGATCCTCGTTGGTCTCGCCCGCCGCCTGTGCATAGGCCTCGGGGCCGAATCCCGGATGAAAGTGCGGCGCGGTCGGATACGAGGTATAGCGCGGTAGCGCCGCGTCATACTTCTCGTGCAACCGCCTGCTGAATGCCACGTCCGTCATGCATCGCCTCCCGCACGGTGATCGTTTCTCGGCCTCGAATGTGCTTTCGTGCAGTAGCGACGATACGCGCCACGGCCCGTATGCCCTTGATTGAGGTCAAGACAAGGGTGGGCCGCGGGTGACCGACTCGTCAGGCACACCGGCGTGAATTGATCCAGGTCAAGATCGCCATCCCCCCTACACACCGACAATGCGTTCGTGCTTTTGCACCCATCGACCGTCACCACCTCGGATAGGCATATGGAAACGACGCCTCAATACAACGATACCGTCGTCCGACAGTTCGCGATCGCCACTGTCGTATGGGGGATCGTCGGCATGGCGGTTGGCGTTCTCATCGCCGCCCAACTGCTGTTCCCGGCGCTGAACTTCGACGTCCCGTGGCTCTCATTCGGGCGTCTGCGCCCGCTTCACACCAACGCGGTGATTTTCGCGTTCGGTGGCTGCGCGCTTATCGGGACGAGTCTGCACGTGGTACAGCGCACCTGCGGCGCGTCGCTGTTCGGCGGCAGACGCCTCGCCGGTTTCGTCTTCTGGGGCTGGCAGCTGGCGATCGTGGCGGTGGCCATCACGTTGCCGCTCGGCATCACCCAGAGCAAGGAGTACGCCGAGGCGGAGTGGCCCATCGACTTGCTCATCACGGCCGTGTGGGTCGCCTACGCGGTGGTGTTCTTCGGCACCATCGCCATGCGCCGGGTCAAGCACATCTACGTGGCAAACTGGTTCTACGGCGCCTTCATCGTCGCCGTGGCGCTGCTGCACATCGTCAACAACATCGTCATCCCCACCTCGCTGTGGAAGTCCTACCCCGTCTACGCCGGTGCCGTGGATGCCATGGTGCAGTGGTGGTACGGCCACAATGCCGTCGGTTTCTTCCTCACCGCCGGCTTCCTGGGGATGATGTACTACTACGTACCCAAGCAGGCGGAGCGCCCGATCTATTCCTACCGTCTGTCGGTGGTGCACTTCTGGGCGCTGATCTCCATCTACATGTGGGCAGGCCCCCATCACCTGCACTGGACAGCGTTGCCGGAGTGGGCACAGTCCATCGGCATGGTGTTCTCGCTGATCCTGCTGGCGCCGTCGTGGGGCGGCATGATCAACGGCATCATGACGCTCTCGGGTGCCTGGGATAAGCTGCGCGACGACCCCATCATCCGCTTCCTCATCGTCAGCCTCTCGTTCTACGGCATGTCCACCTTCGAGGGTCCGATGATGTCGGTGAAGACGGTCAACGCACTGTCCCACTACACCGACTGGACCATCGGCCACGTGCATGCCGGCGCCCTGGGCTGGGTGGCATTCATCACCGTGGGCTCGCTGTATGCGCTCATCCCCAAGCTCTGGGGTCGCGAGCAGATGTACAGCGTCAAGGCCATCAGCGCCCACTTCTGGGTCGCCACCATCGGCGTGGTGCTCTACATCGCCTCCATGTGGATCGCCGGGGTGATGCAGGGCCTGATGTGGCGCGCCACCAATGCCGACGGAACGCTCACCTACAGCTTCGTGCAGTCGCTCGAAGCCACCTATCCGTACTACGCGGTGCGGCTGACCGGCGGCGTGCTGTTCCTGGTGGGCATGCTGATCATGGCCTGGAACGTGTACATGACCATTCGCCCCGCCGAGCGCGCCGTCGCTGTCGAGCGCCCGCAGACTGCCCAGGGCTGAGGAGATACGGAATCCATGTCCCATGAAGTCGTAGAGAAGAATGTCGGCCTGATGGCCGTGCTGATCGCGGTGGTGATCGCGGTGGGCGGAATCGTGGAGATAGTCCCTCTGCTGTTCGCCACTCAGACCACCGAGCCGTTGGAGGGGGTCGAACCCTACCCGGCTCTGGCGTTCGCCGGGCGCGATATCTACGTGCGCGAAGGTTGCTACAACTGCCACTCACAGATGATCCGTCCCTTCCGCGCGGAGACCGAGCGCTACGGGCATTACTCGCTGGCCGGGGAATTCGTCTACGACCGCCCGTTCCAGTGGGGCTCCAAGCGCACGGGCCCGGATCTTGCCCGGGTGGGCGGGCGTTACACGGACGAGTGGCACTACGCGCACCTGATGAACCCCAGGGATGTGGTGCCGGAGTCGAACATGCCCGCCTTCCCCTGGCTGGCCGACAACGAGCTGGATCCTAACGCCATCGTCTCGCGCATGCGCGCGCAGAAAAACCTGCTCGGCGTGCCCTACAGCGAGGCACAGCTTGGCGAGGCCCACGGCAAGCTCGAAGGCAAGACCGAGATGGATGCGGTGATCGCCTATCTCCAGGGCCTCGGCACGGCGGTGAGGTAAGCGCCATGAGCTTCGGCACCCTGAGCGGTTTGATTTCACTGACGCTGTTGCTCGCGTTCATCGGCATCTGCCTGTGGGCGTACAGCGGCAAGCGACGCAACGATTTCGACGAGGCCGCGCGGCTGCCCCTGCAGGAGGACGCAGCACACAGCGGAGAGCGGAAGGAACAGGGCAATGAGTAGCTTCTGGAGCTGGTTCATCATCATCGTGACCGTGGCCAACATCCTGGCCTGCCTGTGGCTGATCCGCTGGACCGCGAAGCCACGGCCCGGCGAGGCATCGGCCAACGAGACCACCGGCCACGTCTGGGACGGCAACCTCACGGAATGGAACAAGCCCATGCCGCGGTGGTGGCTGAATCTCTTCTACATCACCATCGTCTTTTCGCTGATTTACCTGGTGCTCTATCCGGGGCTCGGCAACTTCGACGGGCTACTGGGCTGGAGCCAGTACAAGGCCTACGAAGAAGAGGTGGAGGCCGTACGTGAGCAGGTTGCGCCACTCTACGACCGGTACGCGGAAGTGCCGATCCCCCAGCTCGCGAACAACGACGAGGCCATGGCCACCGGTGGGCGCATCTTCGCCAATAACTGCGCCGTCTGCCACGGCGCCGATGGCCGCGGCGCGCCCGGCTTCCCCAGTCTCGCCGACGGCGCGTGGATTCACGGCGGCGACCCCGAGACCATCGTGAAGACGATCACCAGCGGGCGTCAGGGGCAGATGCCGTCGTTCGAGGCAGCATTGGGCGTGCGGGGTGTCGAGGAGGTGGCGGCCTACGTCTATTCCCTCAATGGACGCGAGATCGCACCGGCGGCGGAGCTCGAGGCCGGCAAGAAGCGCTTCCAGCAGGTGTGTGCGGGCTGCCACGGGGCAGACGGCACCGGCAACCAGCAGATCGGTGCGCCCAACCTCACCGACGATAGCTGGCTCTATAGCGGTTCCCTCGCGGCGATCAAGAAGACCATCGTCGATGGCCGCAAAGGGCGCATGCCGGCATTCGAGGAAAGCCTCGGCCCGGATCGCGTACACGTCGTCGCGGCTTACGTGTACGGCCTCTCCAACGAGGGAGCCAGCAGCGATGAGTGAGCCGCTGCGCATTCGCGGGTGGCGGCTCGTCGCCGCCTGCGTGCTCTGGCCGTCCTTTCTGGTGGCAGCGGCGGCCAGCGTGGTGTTCTTCGCGAACATCGATCCGGCGACCCTGGAAAGCCAGACGCTACCGGGCTGGGACCTGGACCGGCGCACGGGCTACGCCCTGGGCTTCTTCATGTTCTGGGCAGTCTGCGCCGCCTCCAGTTATCTGACTGTGTTCCTCTTCCGCCCGGGAGACCGCAAGGGTCATGACAACTAGATCGTCACACTCCCAGTCCGAGCAACGCCCCCGGCGCCGCCGCAATACCGAGACGGAAAATGCCGGCGATGCCGCCGTGAGCATGTACCAGTCCCGCGAGAAGATATATCCGCGGGAGATCAGCGGCCGTTTCCAGTCGCTGCGCAAGTTCGCCGTATTCGCCCTGCTCGGCCTGTACTACCTGCTTCCCTGGGTGCAGTGGAACGGCCGGCAGGCGGTCCTGTTCGATCTCCACGCGCGGCAGTTTCACCTATTCGGTATCACGCTCTGGCCCCAGGATTTCTTCTACCTGGCGCTGCTGCTGATCATCTGCGCACTGGGGCTGTTCTTCGTCACCGCGATCGCCGGCCGGGTGTGGTGTGGCTACGCCTGCCCCCAGACGGTGTGGACCGAGGTGTTCCTGTGGATGGAGCGCTGGTGCGAGGGCGACCGGCCCAAACGCATGAAGCTCGACCGTGGCCCGTGGACCGGCGAAAAAATCGCCCGCAAGGGCAGCAAGCACGTGCTGTGGGTCGTGTTCGCGCTGTGGACGGGATTCACCTTCGTCGCATTCTTCACCCCGGCACGGGAGCTCGCCGCGCGCACGGTGACGCTCGACCTCGGCGGTTGGGAAACCTTCTGGATGCTCTTCTATGGCTTCGCCACCTGGGGCAACGCCGGGTTCCTGCGTGAGCAGGTCTGCCTGTACATGTGCCCGTACGCGCGCTTTCAGAGCGCGATGTTCGACCGGGACACGATGATCATCTCCTATGACGACAGCCGCGGCGAGCCGCGTGGCCCTCGCTCGCGCAGCGTCGACCCGCGCGCCAAGGGGCTCGGCGACTGCATCGACTGCACTCTGTGCGTGCAGGTCTGCCCCACCGGCATCGACATCCGCAAAGGGTTGCAGTACGAATGCATCGCCTGTGGCGCCTGCGTGGATGCCTGCGACCATGTCATGGATCGCATGGAATACCCGCGCGGGCTGATCCGCTACACCACCGAGAACGCCATGGAGGAGCGCGCGACCCGGGTGCTGCGTCCCCGTACGATCATTTACGGCGCGCTGCTCACCGCCCTCGCGGTAGCGCTGGTAAGCGGCCTGCTGCTGCGTACGCCGCTACGGCTCGATATCATCCCCGACCGTAACGCCCTGTACCGGATGACCGACACCGGGGCCATCGAGAACGTCTACCGTCTCTCAGTGATGAACATGGATCAGGCCAAGCACACGTATCGCTTCGAGACGAGTGGCCTGCCGGGGCTGACCATCGACGCCAACGCCGGCGAGAAGGTGACCCTCGAGCCCGGGGAAACCCGTAACGTCCCCGTACGCATCCGCACCTCGCCCGAGTCCGTGCGTCCCGGCGGCAACGACATTCAGGTCACGGTACGCAGCACCGGTGATCCGGACCTCGTCGTAACCGAGCCGACGCGCTTCCACGCCCCCATAGGGAGGTGAGCCATGCAACCCACCGCGACCGCCGAGCGCCCCTGGTACCGCCACCCATGGCCGTGGTTGCTGGCCATACCGCCGGTCTCGGCGATCATCTTCTGGGCGGTGATCATCACCACGATGGCCGGCCCGCCCTCACTGGTAATCGATGATTACGCCAAGGTGGGCCTCGTCTATGAGCAGAATCGAACCCGTGACAGCGCGGCCGCGCGCCTGGACGTGGCGGCGCGGCTGCAGTGGCAGCGGGCGAACGGCGAGATCCGCGTCGCGATCACGCGTGGCGACGTGCAACCGACTGCCCTGACGCTGCGACTGAGCCATCCCACCGACGCGGCACGCGATCACACCGTCACCCTCACGCGCGACGCCGCCGGGCTCTACACGGGGCGTGTTCCCGTGGTCATCGACGGCCGCCGCCATGTGCAGATCACGCCGCCGGATAGTCAGTGGCGGCTCTCCGGATCCCTGGATGCCCAACGCGAGGCGCTGACACTGGCCGCGTCCGGAGACCGCTCGTGAACGAAACCGTGTGCTTTCACTGCGGCGACCCGATGCCCCGCGGTGAGCGACGCACGGTGGAGATCGACGGCGTCGCCCGACCGGTGTGCTGTCCGGGCTGCGAGGCGGTGGCCTCGCTCATCGCCGGTCAGGGGCTCTCGGACTTCTACCGTTTCCGCAACGGCGCCTCGGCACGTCCGGAGACCGATCGCGACGATCAATGGCAGGCCTGGGACCGCGCCGAGCTCCAGGCAAGCCACGTCACCGAGCACGACGACGGTACCTGCGGCGTGACGCTCATGGCCGAGGGCATCACCTGCAGCGCCTGCACCTGGCTGATCGAACACGCTCTTGCGAACGTCCCCGGTGTGGTGGACATTCAGGCCAACCCGGCGACCGCGCGGGTGATGCTTCGCTGGCAACCGTCGCGCATTCCGCTCTCGCGTCTGCTACGCCGCATCGCCGGGCTCGGCTACCGGCCGCATCCGGTGGGCAGCGACAGTGCCCTGTCCGTGCCGGTGCGTGAGCGCCGTGCCGCGCTCAAGCGCCTCGCCGTGGCCGGGCTCGGCATGATGCAGGTGATGATGTACGCGGTCGCCCTCTACGCGGGGGCGATCCACGACGACATGGACCCGGTGTTCGTGCACTTTCTCCGCACGGTGAGCCTGCTCGTGGCCACACCGGTCGTCTTCTACGCCGGCGCCCCGTTCTTCCGGGGGGCCTGGCGTGATATCCGCGCGCGTCGGCCCGGGATGGACGTCCCAGTCGCCCTGGCCATCGGTGCGGCCTACGCCGCCAGCCTTTGGCACACCTTCTTCGGCGGCGGCGAGGTCTACTTCGATTCGGTGACCATGTTCATCTTCTTCCTCACCGTCGCACGGTTTCTGGAAATGACCGCGCGCCACCGTGCCAACCGCGGACTCGAAACCCTCGCCGGGTTGCTGCCGTCGACCGCCGTGCGGGTAGTCGACGGCGTTAGTGAGCGCGTCGCGGCAAGCGAGCTGCGCGCGGGTGATCGCGTGCGCGTGGCCGCCGGTGAGGCAGTGCCCGCCGACGGCCGCATTCTCGAAGGACACACTCACCTCGACGAATCCATGCTCACCGGTGAGTATCGCGCGCGCAGCCGCGCTCCGGGCGACGCAATCTCCGCGGGTACGGTCAACGCTGGTAACGCCGTCGAGATGCGCATCGAACGCCTCGCCGACGACACCCTGCTCGCCAGCATCGTGCGCCTGCTGGAGCAGGCCCAATCACGCCGGCCGGCGATCACCCAGCTCGCCGACCGCATCGCCCGCCATTTCGTCACCGCCGTGCTCATCGCGGCGGCGGCCACCGGTGTGGTCTGGTGGCACCTGGAACCCTCGCGTGCCTTCGAGATCGTGCTCGCCGTCCTCGTCATCTCCTGCCCCTGCGCCCTGTCATTGGCCACCCCCGCCGCGCTCGTCTCCGCCACCGGGCGGCTCGCACGGCAGGGCGTGCTGGTAGCGCACCCGGGCGCGCTGGAGACACTCGCCCGCGCGGACCGGGTCGTGCTCGACAAAACGGGCACTCTCACCCGGGGGCGCATCACGATCCAGCGCATCGATGATCGGCAGGGCCTCGGTGAGGCACAATGCGCCAGGCTCGCCGCCGCCCTGGAAGCGCACTCCGCACACCCGCTCGCGGCGGCGTTCCGCGCCTGGCACGACGGCCTGGAGGCGAACGCCGTCGTCGAGCATCGCGGTGACGGCGTGGAAGGCATGATCGCCGGCCAACGCCTGCGGCTCGGCCGACCCGCCTGGGTCGCGGCACTGTCCCGTACCGAGGCGCCGAGCCAAAGCGAGGCCCACACCCTCGTCGCGCTCGGCGACGAGACGGGCATCATCGCGTCGTTCGCTCTTGCCGATGAGCTGCGTCAAGGCGCCGCCGAGGCCGTCGCCGGCCTGGCCAGCGAAGGGCTGCACGTCGAAATCGCCAGCGGCGATGCCGAATCCGCGGTAGCAACCGTCGCCAATGCGGCCGGCGTCGACGACTGGTACTCGAGCATGCGCCCCGCGGACAAGCTAACCCACATCGACGCCCTGCAGGCCAGAGACCATCGCGTGGTCATGGTGGGCGACGGCGTCAATGATGCGCCGGTGCTCGCCGGTGCCGACGTGGCCGTGGCCATCGGCGCCGGCAGCGCGCTGGCCCGGGCCAACGCCGACCTCATCCTGCTCAGCGAGGATCTGGCCACGCTGGGCGAGGCCCGTCGCGTGGCACGGCGCAGCGTCGCTACGATTCGACAGAATCTGGCCTGGGCGGCATGCTACAACGTCGCTGCGCTTCCCCTGGCCGCGAGCGGCGTGCTCGCCCCCTGGCTCGCGGCCATCGGGATGTCACTCAGCTCGTTGGTGGTGGTCGGCAACGCACTGCGCCTCGCCCGCGACGCCCGGACGAAGACGCCCCACGTTGCGCATCCGGCCACCACCCGGGAGGCAGCCGCATGAGTATTCTCTTCGTGCTGATACCCTTGGCGCTGGTTCTGCTCGCCGGCGCGATCTGGGCCTTCTTCTGGGCGGTGAGCAGCGGCCAGTTCGACGACCTGGACACCCCCGCGTGGCGCATCCTGACGGACACGGACGCCCCATCCCGGCCACGCACGGATGACGCCGAGCACCCGGAAGAGAAAGGCTAGATGTCGCTCGAACTCGTTACGGCCGCCTTTCTCTCCGGCCTGTTCGGCAGCGCGCATTGCGTCGGCATGTGCGGCGGTATCAGCGCCGCCCTCGGCATGGGCGCGGGCGGCAACGCCTCGGCGATGCGCCTAGCCGGCTACGCTTCCTTGTACAACCTGGGCAGGATCGGGAGCTATATCGGCGCGGGCGCTGTGGCGGGCGCTGTTGGCACCTGGCTCGGCATAGGTTTCGACGTCGCGGACTGGGCGACGGCGCTTCGCATGGTCGCCGGGGCGGTAATCATCGCCATCGGCCTGCAGCTCGGCTTCGGCTGGCGCCTGCTGGCCCCCGTCGAACGCGCAGGATTTCGCGTATGGCGCCATCTGGCGCCGCTGGCGCGCTCGCTCATGACCGCTCGCAATCCGGCCCGTGCACTGGCGCTGGGCGCCCTCTGGGGCTGGCTGCCCTGCGGCCTGGTCTACGGCATGCTGCTCATGGCGAGCGTCTCCGGCGGCGCGCCTGGCGGCATGGTGGTGATGGCGGCCTTCGGGGCCGGCACATTGCCCGCGATGATCGCCACCGGTGCCGTCGGCGGTCACCTACGGCGTCTCACCGCACGCCCGGGTTTGCGCCGGGCGGCCGGCGGCATGATGGTGGCGCTTGGCGTATGGACGGTGGCGCTGCCCTCCCTGCTGATCCGCCTGGATCTTCAGGGCCTAGCCGCCCTTTGTCTGCCTTAGCGATCGCCGCGCGTTGACCCGCCGATGATCGAAAACGGCGACGTTGACTGCGCGCCGGGAACGCGGAAAACGCCACGCCCAGTCCGCAGGCGGAGTTGTTGTCTCCCTGACGACCCGGCTGGTCACTCTCGTACTTGGCTGGCTGGTGGGTCATTTCTGACCGACTAGCTGCCGGAGAACGACTCCACCAACCCAGCCCCGCGAACCGTCTCGCCAGCCGCGTGGGCGGCAGCACCGGATTTGCGTAGGTAACGGGGGACAACCCAGCACACGAACAATGGCTGCCCCGTAGACAGGCTCCCGAGTGTCCGCAACGACGCCGTGTTGGCGTGTCCCGGCGCACCACGCTGGCATCGCTCTTGCTGCTTCCCCTGCAGGCAACGACGCCGAATCGGGGGACACAATGATCGAGCTCGACCGCCGGATGATCGAAACCGCCCTGAAAATGCGCCGGCGCCTGCGGGGCCACGGTCGCGAGGCGCCGCCCCTGAGCGATCCCGGACTCGTCCCGTGGCTCCTGGAGCAGACGGACGCGGTGGCCGACGGCGAGCTCCACCGCCTCGCCGAGACGCTGCGCGCCCGCCTGCCGAGCACCGACTCGGCCGAACCGCCCGCTCCGACGACACTGCGCCGTTACCGCGGCGCCGCGCTTCCGCAGCGCACGGGGTCCACCGAAGGCGCCGCGAGTGACCGCTACAAGCGGACGACTTCGCGTCGTGTCTACCGGGGTCGGCCGTTGCCGTAACGCGCAATCCTGGTGCGATAACGCTCCGGGATTGAGCATGACGCGCCGCCCCGAACGCTTTGCGATTCGGCATCGGCGCCGGACGCGACCTGCCCGCATCGATTCACCGCGGCATTACACGCTACATTGGGGGAATGGCGAGTCACGAACAGCGCCTTCTCCCCGGCACCCCGCCCGCCGCCCTGGCCGACACGCTTTTCGCCGTGCACCGGCGCATATTGCTCTTCGGCAGTCCGGGCACGGGCAAGAGCACGATGGCAGCAGCCATCGCTCGTGCCCTCACCGCCGGCAACCGCACGCCGGCCTGCCTCAACGCGGACCCGGGAGAACCGAGCTTCGGCGTCCCGGGGACCATTGGCCTCGGGCTCTGGGAGGCGGATGGCTGGCGCCTCGAGACGATGATCCCCTTGTGCACGCTGGATGCGGCGCGCTTTCGCCTGCCCCTGGTAACTGCCGTGGCACGTCTCGCCACTCGGGTACCAAGGCACTGCCCCGTGATCGTGGACTATCCCGGTGTGACCCGGGGCGCCGCGGGGGCGGAACTGCTTCTCTCGCTGGTGGAGACCGTCGGCGTGGAGGTGGTGGTGGCACTCGTCCGCGACGACGACTCAATGCCGCTCGCCGACGAGCTCCGCGACGTCCCGGCCACCGTCTATCGCGTCGCCGCCCATGCGGACGCCCGGCGCCCGCCACCACTCGCCCGCCGTCGCCATCGCACCGCACTCTGGGATGCCTACCTGAGAGATGCCGCAACGCGCGACATGAACATCGCCGACTGCCGCCTGCTGGGGACGCCCCCGCCGCGGACGGCCCACGACGCCTGGACCGGTCGCCAGGTGGCTCTCTACCACGAGGGTGCGCTCCAGGGCATGGGCGAGGTGGATACACTGGATGCCGGCGTCCTGCGCATCAAGACGGCGGCGGAGATCGGCGGCTGGGTCGACGCGCTCGTCGTTCGCGACGCCCAGCGGGGCGACAACGGCCTTTTGGAGACCGCCGCACGGCGCGCCCCCCGGCCGGGACTACGCCAGCAACCGGCCGACGTGTTGCCCAGCCCGCTCGAGGCCCTGCCCGTGGGCCCGAGGCCGGTGGTGCGCACGGGTCCCGTAGTCGCCTCGCTGGTCAACGGGGTGCTGGGCGATCCGCTGCTGCACATCCGCCTTCGCCGCCAGCGTCGCAGCCTGTTCATCGACCTGGGCGACCCCGGCCACCTCCCCGCGAAGACGGCGCACCAGGTCACCGACGTCTTCGTAACCCATGCCCACTTCGACCACATCGGCGGCTTTCCCTGGCTGCTTCGGTCCCGCATCGGCGACTTCCCCGAGCTGCGTCTGTATGGGCCGCCCGGGCTCGCCGAGCACATCGAAGGCTTCGTCCGTGGCATTCTCTGGGACCGGGTGGGCGAGCGCGCCCCCCGCATGCGGGTAACCGAGTTCGACGGCGAGACCGTGCGCCGGTTCCGCGTGGTCGCCGGCCGCGCCGGTCCGGTGGCGTTGGACGAAATGCCTGCCCGGGCCGGGGTGCTGCTGGACGAGGCGGAGTTCCGGGTGCGCGCCCGCGTGCTCGACCACGGAACCCCCGTGCTCGCTTATGCGTTCGAGCCCAGCGCGCAGGTCAACGTCCGCAAGGAACGCCTCGCCGCGCGGGGTCTGGAGCCGGGCCCCTGGCTCGGCGAGCTCAAGCAGCGGCTACTCGCCGGCGAGTCGGAGCACATCGTCACGCTGCCCGACGGCACCGCCGAGCCAGCGCGCCGGCTCGCCGAAGCATTGACCATCACCACCCCAGGCAAGCGCATCGCCTACGCCACGGACTTCGCCGAAACCGCGGAGAACTTTCTCCGGCTCGGTGAGCTTGCCGCGGGCGCCCACGTGCTCTTCTGCGAGGCGTCCTTCCGGCGGGTCGACGCCGCCCAGGCCCGCCGCACCGGCCACCTCACCACCGACGGCTGCGCGACCGCCGCTCGCGCCGCCGATCCCGCCACGCTGGTGCCCTTCCATTTCTCGCGCCGCTA
Organism: Arhodomonas sp. AD133; assembly: GCF_051195215.1. Taxonomy (NCBI): domain Bacteria; kingdom Pseudomonadati; phylum Pseudomonadota; class Gammaproteobacteria; order Chromatiales; family Ectothiorhodospiraceae; genus Arhodomonas; species Arhodomonas sp. AD133. The sequence continues at coordinate 72,604 of NZ_JBNAZM010000012.1, forward strand.
CGAGGGCGGTCTGGAGCCGGTCTACACGGAGATCGCGGCGGGTTTCCCACGCATGGCATTTCCGACGACGCCGGGGGAAGCCCCGCGCACGGGGCCCTGACCGGCACTCACGCCGCCCCGGAGGCCGGCGCCCTGACACTGCGCCGCCCGCTGAGTCGTAAACCGTCCCGCAGGTTGAGGCCCAGGAGCGTGATATTCACGCCGCCGGCGAGAAGCTCGACGGCCTGCACGGCGTAGAAGACCGAATCGAGCTCACCGGTCACCGCCTTGTGGTGCAGGAACACGGCGGCCGGCACCAGCACGAGCAGGCCGTTGCCGGCAACGACCGGCATGCGCCGCTGCTTGCGCCGCACGAGCCCACCGCCACGACCTTTTGCCAGGGCGAATCCACTCGCTCCGGTCACCATCAGCGCCGGAATGAGTACCGCCATGCCGAGCAGGATGCCGTACTTCACGGCAACGACCGCGGTCTGCCCGAGAAACAGCTCGGTGACGACCGTGGCACTCCAGAACGTGACGACCGTCGCCAGAGCGAGCGTCCCCGCCGCCGCGTGGGCAATGACTTTCATGAGGTCTCTCCTTCGGGTGTGGACACGTGTTCGCGGTGCAAGCGACGCAGTACGCGCAGTGCCGCTTCCAGATCAGCCGGGTCCAGATCCTGCGCCAACGCATCGGCGTGGGCGTTCCAACGCGCCTCCACCTGCACATAGAGCGCCTGCCCCGCCGGGGTGAGCGCATACAGCGGCGAGCGCTGGTGATGCGGGTTGGTTCGCTCCTCCACCAGGCCGTCGCTTATCAGCCGGCTCAACTGCTTGCGCGCACCCTGGCGGGTTACGCCCATCGCTTCGGCGATGCGGGGTGTGGTCAGCGGGGTATCGGCAAGCGCGAGCGCGCCGAGCATCTGCCAACGGCTGCTGGTCAGACCGAACGGTGCGACGAAGCTGTCCCCCCACTCGATGAGGCGGCCGTGCACCTGAAAGACGGTAAGCACGGTATCGGTGACGAGCGATCTGCCCGAGCGTGACATGACATATCCTCCGACAAGTGTGTAAACCAGTTTACATCTTGGTAACTGGTTGTCAATTATTCGGAGCGATTGCCGCTGACGAAGTGCGCACGCTGGCCCAGCGGACCCAGGCGTCCACCGAGAAGATCCGTCAGAGTATCGAGAAACGCCAGAATGCGGCTTCGGCGGCGACACGGCTCAGCGATGAGGGACGCAGCCGTGCCGGGGATACGCTGGAGCAAACGGAGGCGACCGGATCGGCCATCCGCAACGTGGAATCCGCGGCCGGGGAACTCGACGAGCTCTCCCAGAGCTTGGACGAAATGCTCCGGCACTTCCGGATCGCATAGCCGCGGTGTCATGCCGGGCCAGCCGCGGCACCGCGGGCGACGCGTCGACGTGCCGGAACGCTACCAGCCCATGGCGGCCGTCACTGCGGTGACGCCTGATTGCGCGCGTAACGCGCCAGAAAGGTGTGCACCGCCTCTTCGATCACTTGCTCCCGTGACGTGTCGAGCGGTGCTCGAACCCCTAACAGGCGCGGCCAGACCAACGCCTCCTTGAACATGCCGAGGAACTGGAACGCCGCCAGTTCCGGATCGGGCACGCGAAGCCGCCCTGCCCCGTCGAGTCGGGCCAGGTACACGGAGAGGCTGCGAAACACGGGGCCCTTGCCCTGGCGAAAGAACATTTCCGCAAGCTCGGGGTAGCGCGGCGATTCCGCGATCACCAGTCGCAGCAATCCCAGGACCCGGGGCTCGGTCAGCGTGGTGAACGTGTATCGCGCCACCTCGCAGAGCACTTCGTCGACGGGTCGATCCACCTGCGATAGGCCGTCCGTCTCGAACCGAAGGCTTCCCCAAAGGCGATCGACGACCGCGGCGAACAGCGCATCCTTGCTCTCGAAGTTGTTGTAAACGGTGCGCTTGGAAACCCCGCCGCGCCGTGCGATCTCATCCACGCTCGCGTTCTCGAACCCGGCGTCGAGAAACACCGCCGTGGCCGCCTCGATGACCTCGTCGCGTTTTCGTGGTCGCGGCATCCCCTCGCCCTCTCCGTTCACTGCCCCCGACTGCAGCGGCATGCGACGCACGGTCCGGCACCCACCGGACCGCCGCCTTTGCCGTCATCTTACCGTCGCCCCCGCCGTATTGACACCAAACGGTTTACTTTTATACTGCACTCAACAGTGCATTTACGTGATTGACTGGTGCCCGGCGCTGCTCTGAAGCTACCTCCATACAGCTTAATGATTAGACGTGGAGCGAACGACGGGTGACGACAATTCGCCAGGATACGCGCCCTCTATTAACACACCACTAGGTTTACTAACGGAGAATCAATCGTGCGAAGCGCTGTACTGTTCATCGAGATGCAGAACGAATGGCTCGCGGCGAATGGCCGCATCCGAGCGCTGATGACCGACGTCGCGCAGTTCCGGGATGCCGCGGCCGCGGCGCAACGTCTACTCGACGGCGCCCGAGCCGTCGATGCCCGGATCGTGCATGCCGGTCTGCGGTTCAGTGCGGGCTACCCGGAGCTCGGCGATGCCCGGCAGGGCCTGCGGGCGGCGATTCCGCAGGCCGGCACCTTCCCGGAACAGGGCGACGGCAGCCGGTTCGCCGACGGCTTCGAGCCACATGACGGGGAATTCGTGGTGCGCGGACGGGTCGGAGCGAGCGCGTTCTCCGGTTCCAACCTCGATGCCTACCTCCGCAACAACCGTATCGAGCGCCTGTACCTGGCCGGATTCGCGCTCCACGTCTGCGTCCTGGCGACTGCCTGGCAGGCTCATGATCTGGGCTACGACGTCAACGTGGTCGCCGAGGCCTGCGCCGCATTCACCCGGCAGCAGAAGCAGGTCGTCGTCGAGGAAATCGTGCCCCACCTGGGAGGCATCGCAACGGTGGACGAAACGCTGGATCAGTTACGCCCGGAAACCGTCGCCGCTGCCGCCACATCAGCATGAGGACATACCCGCTCGCCTTGATGGCAGCGGGTTTACAACGGGGGAGATGTCGGTATGAACGCGCCCGCATCGATGAAGCTACACGATGGCAGCAATGCATCCGCCATCGTGCCCGGTATCGTCTGCGTCACGCTCGCGGCCATGATGTACGCCGCGCTGGGTTGGCCGATTATCGTGCTCGTCGTGCCGATGCTGGCCGCCTATCCGTTCTATCTGCTCACCTTTCATCGTCACCTGCCGTCCCCAAGCGCAATTCTGCCGCTCTATCTCCTCGCGATCGCATGGCAGTTCATTCACATGGCCGAGGAGTTCGCCACGGATTTCCAGTATTACTTCCCGTTGGTCAACGGCGGTGCCCACAGCTCGCTCGCCCCGGGGACCGGCTGGGGCGATTCGCTATTCATCACCTTCAACATGATCGCCAACGCGGGGTTCGTGATCGGAGCACTGGGAATCGTGCTGCAGCACCGCCCCCCCACGTTCCTGATCTGCTTCTTCACCTTCGGAATGCTCTGGAACGGCTTCGGTCACCCCGCTCTCGCCTATCTCTACCATGACGTCTATGGCAGCAGCTGGTACTTCCCGGGCCTGCTGACGAGCCCCGGGCATCTGCTGCTGTCCCTGGCGCTGGTGGCACGAATCTGGCGAAGCACCCGGGCTCATGCGGCCGCCCACCGGAATACGTCCCGGGGAAGGCTGCAGGGGGCACAACCGTGATGCCGCACCCGGGGTCACACCGCCCCGGTATCGGGAGAGCCCTGGGCAGCCGGGACGGCACACCGGCCCGGCTGCCTGTGAGCCCCGCTGACCCCGGCATTTCTGCCGGTGTCCTAATCGGTCGACGCGCACAGGGCTGCCCCCGGCAACCTCCGGCGCTCGTTGCTGTCCTATTACAGGAGGGGCGGCGCCGCCGACACCTGTCACGGATCGCACAATAAGGCAGAGGAGCGCCAGCGACCTCGACTGCAACCGCTGCGTCCGGAGCGCTCGCGCCATGAGACACGCGCTCGCGTTTATCGTCTTGGCATTACTTGTCACGCCGGCCGCCGAAGCGTGGCGCTGCGGCACGGATCTGGTGTTGCGCGGCGACAAGCCCTATCAGGTGCTCAGAACCTGTGGCGAGCCCGACTACATCGAGTATCACCCGGAAGTCTTTCTGCGTGGTTTCGGCTTCGTCGGCGAGATCGAGAAGTGGTACTACAACCGCGGCCCGCGCCGCTTGGTACGAATCCTGCGCTTTCGCAACGGCGAGCTGACCCGCATCGAAACCGGCGGCTATGGCTTCTCCGAATCCACCGTGGGTGACTGCTCGCCACGGGAGATAAAGCGCGGGATGAGCAAGTTCGAGCTGCTGTATCGCTGCGGCGAGCCGGACTACGAGAGCACCCGATGGGAGCTCCTGCACCCGGGCGTACCGGGCCTGGTGGACGATTGGGTCTACGACTTCGGTCCGGCGCGATTCGCCCGGGAGGTCCGCATCATCGACGGGCGCGTCGTCGATGTGGACCTCGGCGACCGCTGAACGGGCCCGACATGCCGGTTCAATGGCTTGTCTCGACGTGATCCGTGGGACTGAGTTCCACCGTATACCCCCACTCGCCATCGCAGCTCACGTTCGGATTGGCGTGGTGAAACAGCCCGTTGGGGTTATTCTTGAATAGCCAGACGTGCAGGTCGTAGTGATGAAGCGCCGCCGGCATTATCGGCTCATGGCCTTCCATGGGCCCCTCGAATGCCTGCCCGAAGAGCTGCGGCGTGCTTTCAACCCCGGTGGACAAAGGCACGAACCACTCGACACCGGCCAGCTGCAACCCGCCATCGGCCACCTCGTAGAGCAGAATCTGTGGCTTCATGGGATCGGGCTCGGGACCCAGCAACCGGGTATTCAGGAAGTGGACCCCCATGTTGCCGTCGGGGTACCGCACGCATGCCAGCGTGGAGAAGTAACCGTCGCGAACCGCCACCAGGGGATCACGGTACTTGGCGACCGCCTCGCGCACCTCCGCCAGCTCCGGAGGCAACTCCGGCTCCGCCGCCGTTGCCGACTGCAGCACGGTGCCGCCAGCAAGAGCGCCCGCCACAAAGGCAGTACGTACGGCTGAACGGCCAAGGAAAGCGCAACCGGTGCCCGCATTCGCGCAAACGCTCATGGGTTACCCCTCCTCCACCTGGATGCTCATCCAGCATAGTCCGAGCGCCAGCGCACAAACACCACGCGTCGACATACGGCAGGGGAGCCCCGGATATCGCCACCGCCCGACACTCAGTGAAATGTCATGGGCATCGAGGCCGATGCGTGACCGCCCGGCCACGTTCCGAAGCAAGGCTGCCTGGTGGAGTCACGATACACTGGCCATCCGCCCCCACCCCCGGCGAAGCGCCTCGTTCATGCAAGCCTGGTCCCGTTCGGGCATTCCTTGTCCGGCACCGCCAACACCACGGCGCCGTCATCCCGGTGAAAGCCGGTGACCAGGCACTCCGAGCGCATGGGACCGATCTGCTTGGGCGGAAAGTTCACCACCGCCATGACCTGCCGCCCTACCAGCTCCTCCGCCGTATAGAGGCCGGTGATCTGCGCGCTGGACTTTCGCACGCCGATCTCGGGGCCGAAGTCCACCTTGAGCCGGTAGGCGGGTTTCCGAGCCTCCGCGAACACCTCCGCCTCGACGATAGTCCCCACCCTAAGGTCGACCTTGAGGAAGTCTTCGAAGTCTATGGTTTCCACTTTCAGTCCTCTGCGGGCTTGTTCCCTGTTGGTGACGATTACCCGAACCGCTTCACCGCCGGCGTGGCGAAGTACCTCCCGCGTCGTAACCGCGAGAAAAATCCGGCACCCGCCGCAACGACGACCATCGCTCGGCGCTCGCCGATCGGCAGTGCCGAGGGCAGCTTACCAGGCGCACGCACCCGCAGCCCCGGCGCATCGAGGTATTCGATGCCGGGTTAGCGGGACCGTCACCAGTGCTGACCGGCCATGGGCGGGACACACGATTCGCAATCGTGCAGCACGAGTATCCAAGAAGAGAGGCCTTGATGACGAGCGCGAACGAGCGCGTCACGAATCGGTCACACAAAGGTGATTCGCGACACGCTGCCTTCGCCGTAATCTGGCGGAGAGGGAGGGATTCGAACCCCCGGACCCCGCAAGGGGTCACCGCATTTCGAGTGCGGCGCTTTCGTCCACTCAGCCACCTCTCCGGGGTGGGTACCGGCCGTTCCCGACCAGCGCGGCGCGTAGTCTACAATATCTGATCGCGTATGACGAATAGTGATTGACCCTGGATGTCGCACCGGTCGCTGCACCTGACCATCGCCGCCGCCATGCTTGCCCTGCTCGGGCTGACCGCCCTGGGCGGGTTCGGCGGGCCAACACGCCTGGAGGATATCCGCAAGCGCGGGACGCTCGCGGTCGCGATGCGCGTCGGCCCGGTTTCCTTCGTGCCGGCGGAGGGCAATGGCGCCGCAAGCGAACCGAGCGGTTTCGAGTACGAACTGCTCGCGGGCTTTGCCGAATCCTTGGCGGTGGAGCTCGACGTCCGGCCGGTGGCGAGCGTCGAGCAAGCGATGGCGCTACTCGAAAACGGCACGGTGGACCTTGTGGCCGCCGGTGTCAGCGCCACGCCGGCACGACGCGAACGCTTCGCCTTCACCCGCGGCTACCTGGAGACCCAACCGCGCATCGTCCATCGCAATGACGTCGACGACGCCGAATCGGTCGAGGACCTCGCCGGCCAGCGCGTGGAGGCGCTGGCCCACACGGTTCACGCCCTGCGCCTGCGCGAGATGGCGAACGACCGTGAAGCACTGACGTGGCGCGCCCTCCAGCGGAGCACCACCGAGGAGTTGCTCTATCGGGTATGGCGGGGCCGGAGTGACTACGCCCTTACCGACGAGCTGTTCCTGGCCCTCAACCGCCCGTTCTACCCGGAGCTCCGCGCCGGAATGGCGATCGGGCCGCCGCGGGGGCTGGCGTGGATGATGCACATCTCCGACCAGGAGCTGCTCGATGCCGCCAATGTCTACCTGGAAGGGCGCAGGGACGATGGCATGCTTGCGGTGCTCCGCGACGAGCACTTCGGCCATCTGCAGGAGTTCGACTACGTCGGCACGCGCACCTTTCTGCGCCACATTACCGAGCGCCTGCCGCGTTTTCGCGACCTGTTCACTGAAGCGGCCGAGACCAACGGGATCGATTGGCGTCTGCTCGCGGCCGTGGGTTACCAGGAATCCCACTGGGATCCGGACGCGGTTTCACCCACCGGGGTACGGGGCGTCATGATGCTCACGCAGGACACCGCCGCGTTCGTCGGCATCGACAACCGTCGCGACCCGGCACAGAGCATTCGCGGCGGTGCCGCATATCTGGCGTCGCTGCGGGAGCGCATGCCTGAGGATATCCCCGAACCGAGCCGCACCTGGCTGACGCTCGCCGCGTACAACGTCGGTCTGGGCCACCTGGAGGATGCTCGCCGCATCACGCAGATGCGCGGCGGTAATCCGGACGAGTGGTTCGACGTGCGCAGCAACCTGCCCCTGCTCGCCAAGAAGGAATGGCACCAGCGGGTGACCCATGGCTATGCCCGCGGCTGGGAGCCGGTGCGATACGTGGAAAACATCCGCCGCTACTTCCACCTGTTGGAGCGGGTGACCCAACCCGGTCAGCCCGAGACACCGTCGGTCGCGCGGGAGGCGCTGCTGCCGCGCCCATTGCGCATTCCCGCGTCGATCGAGTCGATGCTCTAGCGCCCTGTTCCAGGACACTGGGCGGCAGCGTCGAGCGCCTGGTCGATGTCCCACAGGATATCGTCCAGGGTCTCCAGTCCCACGGAAAGCCGGATCATGTCCGGGGGCACGCCAGCGGCTTCCTGCTGTTCGGCAGTGAGCTGGCGGTGAGTGGTGGACGCCGGGTGAATGACCAGCGTGCGCGCGTCGCCGATGTTGGCGAGGTGCGAGAGGAACTGCACCGACTCGATGAAGTTCACGCCCGCCTCGTGGCCACCGCGGATACCGAAGCTCACGATCCCGCCGGCGCCCTTGGGCAGATAGTGTTCCCGCAGGCCGGCATAGGGACTGTCCGCCAGCCCCGCGTAGCGCACCCAGGCGACCTGGGGATGGCCGCGCAGATGCTCCGCCACGCGCAGAGCATTCCCGCAGTGACGCTCCATGCGCAGTGGCAACGTCTCCAGTCCCTGGAGGAACAGCCAGCTATGCATGGGTGCCAGCGTCGGCCCGAGCGTGCGCAACGTCTCGCAGCGCACTTTCATGGTGAAGCCGAAGTCGCCGAAGGTCTCGTAGAAGCGCACTCCGTGATAGCCCTCGGAGGGCTCGGTCATGCCCGGGAAGTTGCCGTTGTCCCAGGGAAAGCGGCCCGACTCCACCAGCACACCGCCCAGCGCGGTGCCGTGGCCGCCGATGAACTTGGTCGCCGAATGGACGACGATATCGGCGCCGTGCTCGATGGGCCGACAGAGATACGGTGTCGCCATGGTGTTGTCCACCACCAGCGGCAACCCCGACTCGTGAGCGATGGCGGCGACCGACTCGATGTCCAGGACGTTGCCGAGGGGGTTACCCAGTGTCTCGCCGAACACCAGCTTGGTGCGTGGCGTGATCGCCGCGCGGAAATTCTCCGGATCGTCCGGGTCCACGAAGTGGGTGGTGATGCCCATCTTGCGGAAGGTGACATGGAGCTGGCTGTAGGTCCCGCCGTAGAGGGTACGGGCAGCGACCACCTCGTCCCCTGCCTCCAGCAGTGTAAGCAGCGCCGCGGTCTGCGCCGCCATGCCCGAGGCCGTGGCCACCGCCGCCCGGCCGCCCTCCAGCGTTGCCATGCGCTCCTCGAAGACGGCGGTGGTGGGGTTGCTCAGGCGTCCGTAGATATTGCCGAAGGTCTGGAGATTGAACAGCGAGGCGGCGTGGTCGGTACTGTCGAACACGTACGAGGCGGTCTGATGAATAGGCACCGCGCGCGCGCCGGTGGCGGGATCCGGCTGCTGCCCGGCATGCAGGCACAGGGTTTCGAAACCGTAATCATGATCTGTCATCGCTTGCCCCAACAGTGTTCTTAGCAAGTGGCGCCCGCCACTGAGCACCTCGGCGGATAATAGCGAACGTCGGGTATCGGGCGAGGCCGTCAGTGGGGGATATAGCGCGAGCGCTTCGCGGTGACCACGCCCGTGTTCACCCCGGCGAAGTTGAGCCCGCCGAACAGCCGGGCGTATTCGATCTTCATACAGCGGTCCATTACCACCTCCAGCCCGGCGGCACGGGCACGCTCGGCGGCGGCCTCATGGATCACCCCGATCTGCATCCACACCACCCGCGCGCCAATGGCGATGGCGTCATCGACGATGGGGGGCACGTCCTCGGACTTGCGGAAAATGTCCACCACGTCCACAGGCTCCGGAATATCGCGCAGGCTGGGGTAGCTACGCTGGCCGAGGATCTCCTCGTGCCCCGGGTTGACCGGAATCACACGGTAGCCGTGGTCGAGCAGGTATTTCCCGGCGAAATAGCTCGGGCGGTGCCACTTGGGCGACAGGCCCACCACGGCGATGGTGCGGTTTTCGGCCAGAATTCGGCGCAGGGTGGCAATATCCGTCATGGTGCTCCGCTCGCGGTCGGCAGTAATTGCCGGTCAGTCGCTCGGTGCCCGCGAGCATACCCCGAAGCCGCGAAGGCGGACACCCCCCGGGTATTTGCGGTAGATTACGGCCTTTTCGTCAGTGCCCAGCTGCATGAGCATGCATCCATCGCCGGAAACCCTGCCCGCCGACGAGCGCGATGCGCCACTGCGCGTATTGCGGGAGACGTTCGGTTACGAAGCATTTCGTGGCCGTCAGCGCGAAGTCATCGACGCGGTCACCGGCGGCCGTCATGCGCTGGCGCTCATGCCCACCGGCGGTGGCAAGTCGCTGTGCTACCAGATCCCGGCGCTGCTGCGCAACGGCACGGCGGTGGTGGTGTCGCCACTCATTGCGCTCATGCGCGACCAGGTGGAAGCGCTGCGCCATTACGGCGTGCGAGCGGCCTATCTGAACTCCGCCATGGATCCCCGCGACCGGCGCGAGTGCGAGCGCGCGCTCGCCGCCGGCGAGCTCGATCTGCTCTACGTTGCCCCGGAACGGTTGCTCACCGACGCGCTTCTGGCCACGCTAGAGCGCATTCCGCTGGCTCTGTTCGCCATCGACGAAGCCCACTGCGTTTCCCAGTGGGGGCACGATTTCCGGCCGGAATACATGCAGCTCGGCCAGCTCGCCGAGCGCTTTCCGCACACACCGATGGTCGCACTCACGGCCACCGCGGACGCCCGTACCCGCTCGGAGATCCTGCAGCGGCTGCTGCCCGCGGGCGCGGAGACGTTCGTCGCCAGCTTCGACCGGCCCAATATCCGCTATCGCGTACGCCTGAAGGAGCGGGCACGCCAGCAACTCTTCGAGTTCATCCAGGACGCCCACCCCGGTGAATCGGGCATCGTCTACTGTATGACCCGCCGGGCCACGGAAGAGGTGGCCGCCTGGCTGTCGGAGCGCGGCGTCCGCGCCGTGCCCTACCACGCAGGCCTCTCCGGGGAGACTCGCGAATTCAACCAGGAGCGGTTTCTGCGTGAGGACGGGTTGATCGTGGTCGCAACCGTGGCCTTCGGCATGGGTATCGACAAGCCTGACGTGCGCTTCGTCGTCCACATGGATCTGCCCAAGAGCCTGGAAGCGTATTACCAGGAAACCGGCCGCGCAGGCCGCGACGGCCTGCCCTCCGACGCCCTGCTGCTGTATGGCAGCCAGGACGTCTATCGCGTACGCGCCATGCTCGAGAGCTCAGAGGCGGACCTGCGCCACAAACACGCTGAGCGCCAGCGTCTCGAGGCGCTGCTGGGCTTCTGCGAGCAAACCGGTTGCCGGCGTCAGGGCCTGCTCGCCTGGTTCGACGAGGCGCATCCGGGCGCCTGCGGCAATTGTGACAACTGCCTGGAGCCGCCGGAAACCTGGGACGCCACCGAGCCCGCCCGCATGGTGCTCTCGTGCATCTACCGCACCGGCCAGCGCTTCGGCGCCAACCATGTCATCGACGTGCTCCTCGGCAGTAGTGCCGACCGCATCCGCCGGCTGGGCCATGATCAACTGTCGACCTACGGCATCGGGCGGGAGTACCCACGCAGCGTGTGGCAGTCGATCGTCCGGCAGTTGCTCGCGCAGGGCTTCATTCGCCCCGACCCGGAAGGTCACGGAGGACTGTGCCTCGCCGAGGAATGCCGCTCGCTGCTGCGTGGCGAACGCCAGCTCGTCCTGCGGCGGGATACCCGGAGCTCGCGGAAAAAACGCGCCCGCACCGGCGACGGCGCCAGTGCCCAGATCGACCCGGCGGACCGCGACGACTGGGAAGCGCTGCGTGCCTGCCGGCGAGAGATCGCTGACGCCGAGGGCGTACCGCCCTACGTGGTCTTCCACGACGCGACGCTGCTGGCGATGCTTCAGGTCAGGCCGGCGACGCTCGAGGAGATGGCGAGCGTCAGCGGCGTCGGCCGGCACAAGCTGGAACGCTATGGGGAGGCGTTTCTGCGCGTTTTCAACGGCTGACCGCCGACGCCGCGGTCACTCCCTGATCCCCGCGCCCGGCGCGACGGCGGACAAGCGATCCGGCCACCATGCACACAGTGTATCCAGGCACCGGGCGAGCGCCTCGTCGAGGCCCGCGCCACGGCCCTCGCAACGAAGCACCCCACCGCCGCGGAGCTCGAGATCCACGCGGCACCGCACCGCCTCGCCGGCGCACAAGGGCTGCACGAGCACCCGCCCCGGCCAGTCGCGACCGTCGATACATGCCCGCAGCCGCCGGCGAATGAGCCGATAGCTCGCGCGATTGAGCGGATACCCCGTGGCGTGAATGACGATACGCACGATGCTCTCCGATGACGCCGCCGATAGCTCGAGCCGCATTGTGCCCATGCGGCATTGCGACGCGGTGACGGCACCAACGCTCGACCACCGCCGACAAGGCGTTTATCCTCGGCGGCCATGGGGGATCACATCGCGATAGACGACCGCCTGCTTATCGGCCGGCGCACTCTGCTGGACCGGCAACTGGCACCTGCGGCCTATACCCTGATCTATCACGATGCCGGCGCCGAAGCGGAGAGCGATCTCGCCGGTGCCCGCCTCGCTGCCAATGCCTTTCTGGAACAGGGGCTGGAACGTCTGACCGGCAGTCTGCCGGCGTTTCTCAGCGTCAACCGGGCACTCGTCACCGGCCGTGTGGCGCTTCCCCCTGCCCCGCCGACCATCGGCGTGGAGGTAAGCGCGGGGGCCCTTGCGGATCCAGGCCTGGTCGAGGGCATCCGCGTGCTGAAGGGCGACGGCTACGCCGTAATGCTTCACGTCGACGTCCCCGACGTATCCGAACGAACGCTCGCGCTCGCCGACTGGGTACGGCTCGACTATCCCCGTCTCGGAGGCGAGACCCTGCACGCATTGGCCGAAACCCTCGCGGCACGCGAATTTCCGGTCGCCGCCGGCAATCTGCCGGACTATGTGGCATTCGACCATTGCATGGCGAGCGCCTGTGCGCTCTTCGACGGCCCGTTCCTGACGGCGCCGCGCCTGATCACCCGGGCGCCGCTGCCGGCCAACCGTGCGGTGGCGATGGAGCTGGTGGCACGCCTGGAAGATCCCACCTGCGGGATCGCGGACCTGGACGACCTCATTGCCCAGGATGCGACACTCGCCTACCGGCTATTGCGTTACGTCAACTGCGCCGGTGTCGGCGTACGCCGCGAGGTCGAATCCATTCGCGAGACCATCGTGATGCTGGGCGCACGCACGGTGCGTAATCTCGCCACCCTGCTGGTCATGGCGCGGCTCGACCACCCCGCGTCGCGGCCGCTGTTGCTGCTGTCGCTGATACGGGCCCGCATGTGTGAGCAGGTCGCCGAGCAGACCGGACTCGCCGAGCCCACGGCGGCCTTTACCACTGGACTGCTGTCACTCATCGACGCGTTGATGGAACGCCCGATGGTGGAGCTCCTCGACAGTCTGCCGGTGGCTGCCGAGATACGCCTGGCACTGCTCGACCGCGACGGTGGCCTCGGCGAGCTGCTCGAAATCGCTGTCGGCTTCGAGCGCGGCGACTGGCCCGGGCTGACCGCTCATGTCGGCCACCCGACCCTGCATTCGGAAACCTACGTCAACGCCATTCTCTGGGCCGAAGACAACTACGAGTTGCTCGCCACCTTATAGTCGTTCTTCCAGCGCCGTGCGGATACGCTTCTTGTCCACTTTGCCCACGCTGGTCCGTGGAATGGCCTCCACGACCTCCACGCGATCGGGGACGGCGTACACAGGCAGGCTGGTACTGCCGAGCTGTTCCGAAACCCACTGGCACAGCGCGTCGGACGTCGGGCTCGTCCCTTCCCGCGCCACCACCATGGCCACCGGCCGCTCGCCCCAGCGCTCGTCGGCCACACCGACCACCGCTGCCTCCGCGACATCCGGATGCCCCAGCAGCAACGACTCGACCGCCAGCGACGACACCCACTCCCCGCCCGTCTTGATGACGTCCTTGAGGCGATCGGTGATACGCAGGTAGCCATCAGGATCGAGGACACCGAGATCGCCCGTATGCAGCCACCCCCCGTGCCAGAGGGCCTCGGAGCGCTCCGGATCATAGAGATAGCCCTGTGTGAGCCAGGGCGCACGCACGACTACCTCGCCCTGGCTCAAGCCGTCCGCAGGCAGGTCCCGCATCTGCTCGTCGACCACGCGCAGCTGAACCAGCGGAATCGCCCGCCCCGTCTTGCAGCGCTGTGCGACCTGCTCGTCCACCGCACTCACCCCCGTCATCTCCTGCGGTAGCTGTGCCAGCGTGAGCACCGGGCAGGTTTCGGACAGTCCGTAGCCGCTGAACACGTCGATACCGCGCGCCAGCGCTTCGCGACAAAGCGCTGGCGGCATGGCCGCACCGCCGATGATCACCGTCCAGCGCTCCAGGTCGGTGGCCGCCGCATCCGGATGATCGAGGAGCATGCGCAGAATCGTGGGCACACAGTGCGAGAAGGTAACGCCCTCGCGCCGGATGAGCGCCAGCAATGCACCCGGCTCGTAACGCCCCGGGTAGACCTGCTTGGCGCCAAGCAACGTCGCCACGTACGGCAGCCCCCATGCATGGACATGAAACATGGGCGTTATGGGCATGTAGACGTCGTCAGGGTTGAACCGCCCCTGCCCCGATCCGGCACAGGCTGCCTGGACGGCGAATGTGTGCAGCATGAGCTGGCGGTGACTGAAGTACACGCCCTTGGGCTCGCCGGTGGTGCCCGTGGTATAGAACGTCGTCGCGCGCGCATCCTCACCGATCTCGGGAAACCGGTAGTCGCCGGCCGGACCGGTCACCAGCCGTTCGTAGTCGTCATCGAAACCGTCGGGCAGCGAGCGCTCTTCGTCGTCCATGATCACGAGCGCACGAACAGTGCGCATCCGGTCGCGGAGGTCCTCGATCAACGGCAGGAATTCGCGATTGACCAGAATCACGTCATCCTGTGCGTGATTGATCGTGTAGAGGATCTGCTCCGGGGACAGGCGCACGTTCACCATGTGCAGCACCGCGCCCATCATGGGTACGGCGAAGAAGCACTCCAGGTAGCGATGCGTATCCCAGTCGAGCACGGCCACCGTGTCACCTGGCGACACCCCGAGCCGGTGCAGCCCCGCTGCCAGGCGATGCACGCGATCGCCGAGATCGCTGTAGGTCAGTCGACGCTCGCCGCTGACGATTTCCTGCCCGCTGTGCGCAGCCACCGCACCGTCGAGCAGGGCACCGAGCGTGAGGGGGTAACGATGCGCTGACGTCGTGCGCGGAATGCTCGATTCCATGACGGCTGTCCTCCTCGTCCTTGTATCGCGGACGCCCACGGCGGCCGACGTTACCAGTCTTCTCCGAAAGCCCTGTCATATATCAGAGCGGCCCGGCGGCAAGGCCACAAACGCCCTGGGACGTGGCACGGCCGACGACCGGGCTGACGGGTGCGGCCAACACCGCCCGCTCCACACCTCGCGCTGCGGCGCGCAGACCGACTGCCGCATGACCGGATCTCCGGGAAGACCAGTATCCGCAAAGGTGGCAGCTCGTCGTGCCGCCGGCAAGCCGGGCTCGATACCTTGAGCCGACGGGGGACCGCCACCATCCCTGAGACAGAGGGAGGTGGCGGACAGCCACATCCGGTTTTGCCGCAGACGTCCATACCGCTATGCTGATGCGCCCATGAGTCGCTATAACTGCTACACCGCACCATTCGCCCATGTCGTCCGGGCGCTCGCCGAAGCCTGGCAGGCCTTCGAGCAGCACGCGGGCGAGCACATCCGGGCAACAGGGCTGAGCGCGCCGCAGTTCGACGTCGTCTGCACCCTTGGCAATACCCAGGGGATGACCTTCTCGGAGCTCGGCCAGCACACGCTCATCTACAAAACCACCCTCACCGGCGTCGTCGACCGCCTGGAGCAGAAGGGGCTGGTGGAACGAGTTCCCTGCGAGGAGGATCGCCGGTGCGTCTATGTGCGCCTGACCGACGAGGGCTCTGAGCTCTTCCAGCGTATTTTCCCGGCACACATCGACCATCTCGCCGATCGGTTCGGCCGCATGAGCGACGAGGAGATCGCCGAGACCGAACGCGTCCTCCGGCGCCTGGCGCGTACCCTCGAAGAACCCTGACAGGCACTACCGGCGGCGATCGAGAAAGCCGTCGATGCCCGACCGGGCGTCCGGCTCCATCATGTTCTCCGCCATGACCCGGCTCGCGTATGCGTACGCCTCGGGCAACACCATGCCGAGCTGGCGGTAGAACATCCGCTTGCCCAGCCGTAGCGCGGGCGGTGACTTTTCAGTGATCGTAGCCGCCAGCGTCATCACCTCGTCCGCTAGAGACTCATCCGGCACGGCACGATTGATCAGACCGATTTCCGCGGCGGTGGCGGCATCGATGAACTCTCCGGTGAGCAGCATCTCCATCGCGTGCTTGGGGCTGACGTTGCGCCCCACCGCCACGGATGGCGTGCTGCAGAACAGCCCGAGATTGATCCCCGAGGTGGCCAGACGCGCGGACGCCGCGGCGATTGCAAGGTCGCAGGCAGCCACGAGCTGGCAACCGGCGCCGGTAGCGATGCCCTGCACCTGCGCGATCACCGGCTGCGGCAGTTCATGAATCGCCAGCATCATGTCGCTGCATGCATTGAACAGCGCCTCGTGATCCGCCTCGCATTCGCCCTCGCGAACCTCCCCCAGATCATGTCCGACGGAAAACGCCCTGCCCTCGGCGGCGATGATCACGACCCGCACCGCATCATCCCCGGCGGCGGCGGTGAGCGCTTCGTGCAGATCGGCGATTAGCGCACGTGTGAGCGGGTTGTAACGCTGCGGACAGGCGAGTGTCAGGGTCAGGATGCCCGCCTCGAATGCCTGGCGCAGCGGCTGCTGTACGTCTCGATCCATGCTCTCCTCCACTGGGCGTCGCCATGCCCTTGTACTCAGTATGACGATTGACTCATACTATCGTGCATCCGGAATCGCAAGACGAACCGGCGTCAGCAATGCGACACCGTTGTCGCTTGCGCGCGGTCGTCTCCGTTCCGATTCCGGATGTTAGGGGTCAAGGGATCATTCATGGGCCCGATGGCATATCTCGCCACGGGTCATCCATTTCACCCGCATCACGCCCGTGACGATCAGGCCGTGCCACGCGTGGCCGGCGACACCGGGCCCCGCAACGGGGTACCGCGGACCGTTACCACGGAAAGGCTCGCTCGCCCTCGCGAACCGGGCAGCGCCAGCCCCGCGTCCACGGGCGTGGACGGGACGGCTGTGCGTGCATGAACGAAATACTGATCGGACTCAAACGCTCCAAACGCAACCTGCTCTCGCCATTGTTATGGCGGGTCCGCATCGTTTTCTGGTTGGCCTCGATCATCGTCGGCGTCAGCGCCGTGGCCTTCGCCCTCACCGCCGATTTCGCTCAGCACCTGCACGATCGACTCCTGCTCGACTCAACCTGGCTAAGCCTCGTGGCGACTCCGCTGGGACTCGGCGCGCTAGTCTGGCTGACCGAACGCTGGATTCCCGCCGCCGCCGGCAGCGGCGTCCCCCAGGCCATCGCCTCCCTGCAGGTCGGCACCGGTGACCCGCTACGCCGCCGGCTGCTGTCACCCGTGGTGGCACTGGCAAAGATGGCGCTCACCTTTGTCGGCCTGGTGCTCGGTGCATCCATAGGGCGCGAAGGGCCCACCATCCACGTGGGCGCCGCGGTGATGCATCTCGCCGGGCGGATTGGACGATTTCCGGCGCATTACCTGGAGAAGGGGCTCATTCTGGCCGGCGGAGCGGCGGGGCTGTCCGCCGCATTCAACACCCCCCTCGCCGGCATCGTCTTCGCGATCGAGGAACTCCACCGTGACTACGAAGAAGGCACCAGCGGGCTGGTGCTGTTATCGGTGATCCTCGCCGGTCTGACGTCACTGTTCCTGGTGGGGGATTACTCCTATTTCGGCGCGATCGACACGTCTTTGCCCCAGGACGCGAGCTGGCTCGCAGTCCCGGTTTGCGGCGTCATCGGCGGCCTCGCCGGCGGCCTGTTCTCGTGGAGCATACAGGTGGGCAGCCGCCGTCTCGGGCCCGTGCGCCGGGCCCGTCCATTGCTCTTCGGCATCGGCTGCGGCCTGATCATCGCCGTGCTCGGCCTGGTCTCCGACGGTCACACGTATGGCACCGGCTACGAGCAGGCGAAGACACTGCTCGCCGAGGGCATGAGTGCTTCCGCCGGCAACGCGCTGAGTGCACCGCTGGTGCCGGTGGAGAAGTTCATCGCTACGGCGGTGTCGTATCTGAGCGGCATCCCGGGCGGTCTGTTCTCGCCGAGCCTGGCGACCGGCGCAGAACTGGGCGGCGCCCTGACACACCTGCTGCCGTTCGTGCCGGTGAGCACGATCATCCTGCTGAGCATGGCCGCCTACTTCTCGGGCGTCGTCCAGACCCCCATTACCACCTTCGTCGTGGTCATGGAAATGACGGACAACAATGGCCTCGTCGTGCCGTTGATGGCCACGAGCATGATCGCTTTCGGGGTCTCGCGCGCGATCTGTCCGTACCCCATCTACCACGCCCTCGCCAAGGCGTTCCTGCCGGAAACCCGCGGCACCGCGCGGCAGGCGCCCTGAAGCCGTCTACAGGTCTACAGCTCGCCGAGCACCGCCGCCGTCGCCGTCTCGGCGACGGCGCCAGCGCCGGCGCGCACGGCGGTCGCGTGGGTCGCCGCCCGCGGCAGCAGGTGCGCGCTATAGAACCGCGCCACGTCAATCCGGGCGCGATGGAACGCATCGCCGCCATCACCGCGGTCGGCGGCGGCACGAGCGCCGCGCCCCAACAGCCACCCGCCGCAGACATAGCCGGTCTGCATCAAAAGCGGCCAGGCTACGGATCCGGCAGCGACGGCATTCCCGCGGGTCTGCGTGAGGACCCAGTCAGTCGTGCGGCGCAGCTCTGAGATCGCGGCGACCAGGCCGGCGCCGAGTGTGGAGAGATGCTCGTGTGTCGCGTCGGCGAGCGCATCGGCATCGACCGCCATGTCATCGAGCAGGGCACGCATCGCCTCGCCATCATCGCGCAGCAGCTTGCGCCCGAGGAAGTCATTGGCCTGAATGCCGTTGGTGCCCTCGTAGATGGGTGAAATCCGCGCGTCGCGCAAGTACTGCGCTGCGCCGGTTTCCTCGACGTAGCCCATGCCCCCGTGTACCTGTATACCCAGGGAGGCGGCCTCGACACCGAGCTCCGTACACCATGCCTTGACCACCGGCGTCAGCAGATCCACCCGGCGCTGGGCGCGGTCGCGGCTGAACCGCTCGGGGCCACGCCTGGCATGATCGCCGGCCGCCGCCACGGCATAGGTGAGCGAGCGGGTGGCTTCAGCGATGGCCTTCATGGTGAGCAGCATACGGCGCACGTCCGGGTGCCCGACAATGGTGGCGTCACCGCAGGCGGTCTTCCCCTGCACGCGCTCCCCGGCGAACGCGGCGGCGAGCTGATAGGCGCGCTCGGCTACCGCCACGCCCTGTGCCCCGACCTTGTGCCGGGCCTCGTTCATCATGGTGAACATGTACTCGAGTCCACGCCCCTCCTCGCCGACCAGGTCGCCGATGGCACCATCGCCTTCACCGTAGACCATGGTGCACGTCGGGCTGGCGTGAATCCCGAGCTTGTGCTCGATCCCAGCGCAGCGCATGTCGTTGCGCTCGCCTGGGTTACCTCGGGCGTCCGGCAGGTACGCCGGCACGATGAACAGTGACAGTCCCTTCACGCCGGCGGGTGCGTCAGGGGTGCGGGCGAGCACCAGGTGGACGATGTTTTCCGCCATGTCGTGCTCGCCCCAGGTGATGTATATCTTCTGGCCGAAAAGCCGGTATCGCCCGCCGTCGGGCACCGCCCGGGTGCGCACCGCGGCCAGGTCGGAGCCCGCCTGCGGCTCCGTAAGGTCCATGGTGCCCGTCCAGCGCCCCTGCACCAGCGGTTCCAGGTAAGTCTTCTGCTGCTCGTCCGTCCCGCGCTGGGCCAGCAGATCGATGGCGCTCGCCGTGAGCAGGGGGCACAGGCCGAATGCCATGTTCGCCGACTGCCACATCTCCTGCGTCGCCGTCGCCACCAGCGCCGGCAACCCCATACCACCATGAGCTTCGTCACAGGCCACGGCGTTCCAGCCGCCTTCCACGAAGGCCTGGTACGCCTCGGCGAAGCCGTCGGGCGCAACCACGCGCTCGCCTTCCAGCCGCGCCCCCTGCCGATCACCGCTGGCGTTCAGCGGAGCCAGCTCCGTACCGGCGAACCGGGCCGCCTCATCGAGAATGGCGGCGACGGTCTCCGGGCTCGCCTCGCCGTAACCGGGCAGCTCGGCGATCGCTTCCAGACCCAGTACCTCTTCCATGAGAAAACGCATATGCCGCGTGGGGGCGTCGTACGTCATGCTGCTCTCCTCCCTTGCTGAATCACTGGGATGGCATCGGCGGTACCAGCAATGCGGGATCGACCCGCCGGTCGAACCAGTTCATGCGCCAGTCGAGATGGGCGCCGGTGACCCGGCCGCTCGCGCCCACCTCGGCGATCTTATCGCCCCGATTCACCCGCTCGCCCTCCTCGACGGTGATGCGGGAGAGATGCAGAAACGCCGAAGACAGGCCGTGGCCGTGATCCAGCAGCAGCGTTCCCCCGGAGAAGAACATGTCGTCATGGGTCAGGGTCACGACGCCGTCGGCGGGCGCGTTCACCGGGGTACCCACGGGGGCCGCGATGTCGACCCCGTAGTGAGGGCGTCGCGGCTCACCGTTCAGGATCCGCTGGCTGCCGTAGACGCCGGTGATGGTGCCCTGTGTCGGCCACTGCCAGCCGGAACGGTAATCGGTGCGGCGATCGTCGCGGTGCCGGGCTTCTCGCACCAGCGCCGCCTCACGCTTGATACGCTCCAGATCCCAGTCCTTCGGAGTGACCTTGCGATCCGGCAACCCGTCGATGCGCTGGATGTCATAGCCGCGCTGGCCAACCGTGAGCTCGCGCCGCTCGCGCGTGCCGTCCGGCCACTCCGCGACCACAGTCGCCTGCATCGGGGCATCGCGGCCGAAACCGATGATGAACCGCCCTGCGTCATCGATCCTGACTTCGCGCCCTGCGAATGACACGGTGGCATCGGCCGGCTCGACGTGGCCACGTAGCACCGATCCCTGCATGGGCTGCCCCTCCAGCGCCAGCGTGCCTGCGGCCGCGGGGGTCATGGCCATCGCCAGCGCCGCTGCCACCACCGCCGGGCAGCCGCGCCGCCAACGCATCTGAATCAAGGCAACCAATCTCGCCGGCATCGGGGTCTCTCCTCGCGCTTATGGACTCGTGTCCGACTATACGGCAGCGGACCCTGGACGACCACGAAGCCCTACCAGCGCGTGACCCAGCAGCGAAAGCACATACAGGCCACCGAGCGTGAGCACGATGGTCGCGCCTGCGGGCCAATCCGGCCCCCACGCGATGGCCAGTCCCGCGTACCCGGAGCCCGCGGCGACGACCGTCGACAGCGCCATGATGGCCCCCAGGGAACGCGCCCACTGCCCAGCAATGGCGGCCGGCAGGCTCAACAGAGCGACCAGCAGGATGAGCCCCACGATCTGCACCAGGATGACCACGGTCAATGCCACCAGGCACAGCAACAGCAGATAGAAGAAGGTGACGTTGAGACCGCGCAGCCTGGCGAACTCGGCATCGAAACAGACCGCCACGAGCTGGCGGTAGAAGAGCAGGATCACCACCGCCATGGCTACATCCAGCGCCACCATCAACCATAGCTGCGCGTCGCTGACGAGCAGAATGTTGCCGAAGAGATAGCCGAGAAGATCGGCACGATAGCCATCGGTCTGGGAGATGAAAAGAATGCCCACGGCCATGCCGCCGGACCACAACGCGCTGATGAGCATGTCCTCATGGGCCCGCAGGTGCAGATGCACCCAGCCGATGACCAGCGCGGCGACCAGCGATGCAATCAGGGCGCCGGCCATGGGATCGCCGCCGAAATACCATGCCACTCCCATGCCGCCGAGCACCGCGTGCGCCACCCCGCCAGCGAGGTAACCGATACGGCGCACCACCACGAACGGCCCCACGAGCCCCGAGGCAAGGCTCGCCAGCGCGATTCCCAGGACCGCGTACTGCATGAACCGCTGGCCCAGCAGCGCGTCAATGAACGCCATCGCCACCTCCGTGCACGTGATCGACGTGGGCATGATCCACGACCCGAACGGGGTGGCCGTAGAGGCGTTCCAGCACCCCCTCGTCCAGCGGTTCGGCGGTATGGCAGACAAGGCTGCGATTGAGGCAGGCGACGTGTGAAACGTATTCGCTCACGAAACCGATATCATGACTCACTACGACGATGGTCATGCGGCGGTTGAGCGCCTTCAGCAGATCGAAGAGATCGCGTTCCGCACGAGGGTCGATGTTGGCCGTGGGCTCGTCGAGCAAGAGCATACGCGGGCGCACGGCGAGCGCCCGGGCGATGAGCACGCGCTGGAGTTGGCCGCCGGAGAGCTGGGAGACCGACCGGTCGGCGAGCGGCCCCATCTCCACCTCGGTCAGGGCCTCATCGGCGATGCGTCGGTCCTCGCGCGCGTAACCGGGCCCGAACTGCCATGGGCGCAGACGGCCCTGGCGGACGACCTGACGCACGCTTATGGGGAAGTCCCGTGGAAAAGCCGCATGCTGCGGCACGTAGCCAATGTGCCGGCTCGCCCGCCGCGGCGGCATGCCGAGCACCCGCACGCGGCCACGCATCGGGTCGATGAGGCCCAGCACGGCCTTGAGCAACGTGCTCTTGCCACTACCGTTGGGCCCCACCAGGCCGAGGAACTCGCCGTCGCCCACGGTCAGTGACACGTCGACTATCGCGGCGCGTCCGTCATAGCCGGCTGTCACGCCGTCGAGCTCGATGGCACCGGTCACCGAAGCGCCTCGGCCAGGGCGTCGCCAGCGCGTTCGAGGTTATCGATGTAATCGGCCGCCAGCGGGTCCATGGCGATCACCTGCGCGTCGATGGCATCGGCGACGGCGTGCGCATGGCGCTGGCTGAACTGATCCTGCACGAACACCGCGCTCACGTCGGCCTCCCTGGCCTCGCGAATGAGCTCGTCGAGCGAGGCGGCGCCGGGCTCATTGCCGCCGCTCTCGATGGCGACCTGCTCAAGGCCGTAGGCGTCCGCGAAGTACCCCCAGGATGGGTGGAACACGACGAAGCGTCGGCCCTTGTAGGGCGCGAGTCGCTCGCCGAGCTCGCGATCCAGCGCCCGGAGACGGTCGATATACTCGGCGGCGTTGCGCTCGTAGCCCGCCCGCCCGTCCGGGTCGGTCCGCGCCAGGGCGTCGCGAATGCTTTCCACCATCGCCACGGCATTGCGGGGCGACGTCCAGATGTGGGGATCGGCCACTTCACTGGGCACCCGTCCTTCCGGCATTGCTTCGACGACCTTCTCGGTGTCCGAGGCCTGGGTACTGTCGTCTCCGGCTTCCCCGGCATGCTTGTGGCCACCGATGGGACGCAGCTTGATACGCTCGCGAAGGTCCACCACGGTCAAGCTGGGTGAGGCGGCCCGCAGGCGCGTCATCCAGGCCTGCTCGAACGGCACGCCGACGCGAACGAACAGCTCCGCATCACCCAGCGCAGCGAGCTCGCGCGGACTCGGATCGAAAGTCGCGGGACTCTGTCCCTGCTTGACCAGGGAGGTGACCGCCACCCGGTCACCGCCGACCCGCTCGACGAAGGTCTTCACCGGAACGATGCTGGTATAGACAGTGACCGGTTCTGCGTGTGCCACCCCCGGACCGACGAGGCACGCGGCGATGACACCCGTTACCCAGCGCCGGAGTCGACTGCTCACCATTTGACTGCTCTCCTATGCAGACACCCTTGAATTCACGTTACGTCATGTTGGCGACGACAGTGGGCCGCGGGAAGCGGTACCGGCTCCAGGCCTCACCCGGCGGCTGTGCACTGCGGACACAACCCCGCCAGCTCCACCGTCTGGTGCCGCAGACGGAACCCCAGATCGGCAGCCCGCTCACAGAGCAACCGATCGACTTCCGGATCATTGAGCTCCGCCACTGCCTCGCAACCAGTACAGATCAGGAACTGCCCGGCATGGCGGCGCTCGGGAGCCGCACAGCCGACAAAGGCATTGCGTGACTCGAGACGGTGTACGAGCCCTTCGGCGATGAGGAAATCGAGGGCGCGATAGACCGTCGGAGGCGCAACCGGGCGCTGCGCGCTGGAGAGGGCCTGAATGAGGTCGTACGCTTTCGCCGGTCGGTGACTCTGCCAGACGAGCTCGAGCACCCGCCGACGCTGGGGGGTAAGCCGGACCCCGCGCTCGCGGGAGAGTCGCTCGGCGCGCGCCAGCGCGTCAGCCACGCAATCACCGTGATCATGGTCGGCGGCGGGAAACGGCGGCACTGGCGTCGAACTCACTGATGGGTTGCTCCGTCGGCTCCGGCAAAATGCTACGTTATAACTACCCAGCTGAAAAGGAAAGAACGCTGCCCGGTGATCCGGGCAGCGTCGCTAAAGGCCAGTGAATGGCGAGGCGTACTCAGCGCCAGCTGACGCTGAGCTCCACGTTGGAGAACGCCTGGTAGGCGTACACGCCGATGTAGTGCGTACCGGAGGTCGGTGTGCTCGCAGTGCAACGCTCTTCGTTGCCCCAATTGTAGGGCCGGCAATCCCACTCACTGCGAGTGGGCTCCGCACCGTAACGGGTGTAGAGGTCACCGTCTCCCGTTCCACCCGTGGTTTGAATGCTCAGATCGCTGGCACCGGCGGGAATCTCCAGCTGATAGCGCACCCATTCACCACCATTGGCGGAGATCGTGACGGTCTCACCGTTGTCGAGAACATCATCCGACCCGCCACCACCGTCACCGTCGACGGGAACGTCCACCGCGGCGAATGCCGCCTCCACGTCGGCCGTGTCGTAGCCCAGATCCGTGGCGGCATCGACGACGCCCTGAGCGGCCTGCTGGAAGTTGGACGAGGGCGTCCAGTAATACTGGTTGGCGCGGACGAATACCTCGAAGGCCTTGCGAGTACCCCAGCCGTCGGTGGTGGCCAGCGTGTAGTACGCCTTGTTGAACACACCGCTGGAATTGTGCACGTCCATCCCCGAGTAGTAGTCGTCGGCACTGCCGATGGACGCGCCATCACGCGGCGGGTCGGCCATGTAGCGCATGGCGCCGCCGCCCTTGACGATGTCGGCACCGACCAGCCAGTCGTTGGAGCCCTCCATGAAGTACTCCGCGGCCTCGCCGGCCATGTCCGAGAACGCCTCGTTGATGCCGCCGGACTTGCCGCTGTAGATGAGTCCGGAGTTCTGCTCGGTGAAGCCGTGGCTGACCTCGTGGGAGACCACGTTCAGATCGGTGAGCGGATAGAAGTTCGAGGCGCCGTCACCAAAGGTCATGGTCTCGCCGTTCCAGAACGCGTTCTCGTAGTTCCGGCCGTAGTGCACGCGCACCGTGAGCTGAAACGAAAGGGGCTCGGTGCCATACCAGTCCTGGTACATGTCGTAGACGACGCCACCGAAGTAGAACGCATCGTTGATGGGCGAATAGGCACCGTTTATCTGCTGGAAGGTATTCTCGTAACAGTCGTAGGAAAACGTCTGGTTGCCGTCGGTCTGATGGTTGAGATTGACCGCGCGCACATTGGCGTTTTCCATGTAGCAGTCGCCGCTTTCCTCACTCACGGTGAAGGCGGGAAAGTCGGTGCCGTAGTGATACCGGCCGGTGCGCTCGTTGCCGCCGGGCCCCGTGCCCTGCGCATGCGCGATGCGGTCGAAGCGGTGCAACACCTCTTTGGTATCGGCGTCGATGAGATAGGTCGGCCGCGTGGGGTGTCCGCCGCCGGGCACATCGGCGAAAAATGATACGCGGTAGGCGAGCCGTGCCCGATCGCTGTCGTCGATGTAGATCACCAGCTCGGTTTCCTCGCGCTCGAACGTCAGCGGCTCGTTCGCCTGCGACCGTGTCCGGGTATCGTTGCGGGCGAGGTACAGCGCTTCGGCGGCCTCGATACGCGGCACGACGTCCGCGAGATCCTCACCGATGCCGGTTACGCTCTCACCGTGCAGACGCTCCACGCCACCATCGGCGCCGCGGGTAAACACGATCTCCTCGCCCCAGACCGGAATGCCGCGGTAGTGCTGGCGGTAGCGCACGTGGGTGCGGCTGGTCTCGTCCTTCTGCCGACGCACCTCCCTGAGCTCGCTATCGCTGGCGAGGCCCATGACCTGCTCCAGCGACGCCGCGCTGCGTGCGTTCAGTGCTTCCTTGATCGCATCCTGCTTGCGGAGATCGACGCGCTCCGCAGCCTGGGCGGCGGTAAACGCTGCGAGGGAAATGAGACCGATCGCTGTAGCGGTCCGTGCGATTCGGATATCCATATTCTCCTGCCTCCTTGACGGTTTGGTCGTCCGCGGTCGGGACCACATTCGCCGACTGCACTTTTGGCGCCTGGCAATGTGATCCACCCCGTGGGCAACCGAAGGTCCGACGCGCTGCCGGGTTTGGCCGTGCGCCGGGGAGGAGAGCCCGACGTCGCGAATTCAGGCCCTCGAACACTCACATAGGGAGAAGAGATTTCGAGTGGGGATATCACCTCCTTGTTTCCTGGCGGCTGACGGGTTTCATCCGTGACCCGGGTCGATGCACCAACGTCTATCGCATTGTCGTCGTCGCGGTAGCCGATGCATCGTTTTCGTTGACAACGACGCTAAATCCGATGAAACAAAAATTGATGTGAAACACATCACAAATTAAATAATTCGGGCACCGATATACAGTACGCCTCGACCGCCGTGTGCGCGCTTACCGTCACGCTGAAACCATGATTTACCGCTGCGTGGCGACAGTTTCATTGACGGCACCGGCAGCATCATCCATCGCCGAGCCGTGAACGCACGCGCTCGAGCGTCTCCGCGAGGCCCTGTTCACGGTCGGTGCGCGTGCTAAGCTTGAGCGTGCTCGTAATCCGCACCGCCCCCATACCGTGCACCACCTCGTGACAGCGCCGCACCGCGTCCATCACCGCCTCCCAGTCACCGGCGAGATTCGTGCCGTTGGCGTGCAGCTCCACTTCCAGGCCGGCTTCTTCCAGCACCTGCTGGCAGGCAGCGATGTAGGGTGACAGGGATATGCCCGATCCGATGGGGATCAGGCTCAGCTCAGCGTTGACGTGCATGACCGGACCTCCAGAAAGCGTCGTGACTCGTTCACGTTGGGTTAAGGGCTCCCGGACGAGAATGTCTAGCAGGAGCCCATGCCACAGGGAATACTGCCATGAACCAGGTCACCAACGCCGCCCTCGCCGGTCTCCTCAGCATCGGCGTCGCTGCCCCGGCGATCGCCGGCGGTGGCTATGACTACGCCCGCGTCACCCAGGTAGAGC
This sequence comes from Arhodomonas sp. AD133, assembly GCF_051195215.1. NCBI lineage: Bacteria > Pseudomonadati > Pseudomonadota > Gammaproteobacteria > Chromatiales > Ectothiorhodospiraceae > Arhodomonas > Arhodomonas sp. AD133. Next base: position 99,574 of record NZ_JBNAZM010000012.1, read on the forward strand.
CGCTCACCCGCACCGTGGAGGTGAGTACGCCGCAGCAGGAATGCTGGTACGAAACCGTCACACATCGCCAGGAACAGCGTGGCAACGACACTGCCGGGCTCATCGTCGGCGGCATCGTCGGCGGCATTCTGGGCAACCAGGTCGGCGGCGGTAGCGGCAAGAAGGTCGCTACGGTCGCCGGCACACTGCTGGGTGCCGGCGTCGGCCAGGAGCTCGCCGGCCGCGGCCACCCACGCGAGCGTGAGTGGACGCGTCGGGAGAGGCGCTGCGACACCGTTCATAACCGCCATTACGAGGAACGTACGATCGGCTACCGCGTTCACTACCGCTATCATGGCGAGCACTACGTCACCGAGATGGACCGGCACCCGGGCGACCGCATCCGGGTCCGCCTGCAGGTGACCCCGGTGGAATGATCCGTGCGTTCGGCGGCGGCGTCCAAGAGACGACACCGAGCCGTGCGGGCCCGTGTGGAGCGGCCAATGATTCGTACCCTCGCACTCGCGACACTGATCGCCGTCGCCGGTGCGACGTCCGCCATGGATGTCGTGCTCGCGCAGAACCCTGGCGACCTGAGCCTCGATCAGGCGGTACGCCAGGTCGAGCGCCGCACCGGCGGCGAAGTGCTCAGTGCCGAGACGGTCACCACGGGCAACGGCACCCGGATCCACCGATTACGCGTACTCGTCGCAGAGGGCCGTGTCCGGATCATCGAGATCGCCGCGGGAGGCCAGCGTTACTAACCTTTCGACACGTATTGCCATGTCTCAGAGCCGTTGCGCGGCTTGTCGGCAAGACGCGTGAGCGCCGGCGTGGCAAGGCCACGTCAAGCGAGCGCGCCTCGCCCCCGAACCGCTCTGACACATGACAATACCTCTGAGAAGATTAGTAAATGCGGGTACTGATCATCGAGGACGAAGCGCCCCTTCGGGCCCATACCGCCGAGGCACTGGCCGCCGCCGGATTCGTGGTCGATCAGGCCGCCGACGGCATCGAAGGCCGTCACATCGCCCTCGACTATCCGGTGGACGTGGCCGTCGTCGACCTGGGTCTGCCGGGGATCGATGGCCTGGAGATCATCCGCGCGCTGCGCGCCGCGGGTCTGCGCTATCCCGTACTCATCCTCACCGCACGCGGACGCTGGCAGGACAAAGTGACCGGCCTGGAAGCCGGAGCGGACGACTACCTGGTCAAGCCTTTTCACATGGAGGAGCTCATCGCCCGGTTACACGCGCTGCTCCGCCGGGCCGGCGGCTGGGCCGACCCGGTGCTGAGACATGGCCCCATAAGGGTGGATACGCGCACCGAGCAGGTGAGCGTCGACGGCACACCGGTGACCCTGACCGCTTATGAATACCGGTTGCTCGCCTACCTCATGCACCACCCGGGCGAAGTGCTTTCCAAGACGCGCCTCATGGAGCACCTTTATGCCGACGACGACCAGCGTGACAGCAACGTCATCGAGGTGTTCATGCGCCGGCTTCGCCGCAAGCTCGATCCCACCGGAGCCCGGCAGCCCATCGAGACCCTGCGCGGGCGGGGATATCGCCTGAAGGACGCGGACGCCACATCGTGACCGGCTCGCTCCACCGCCGCCTTCTGCTTACTGCCGCAGCGGTGACCCTGGCATTCACGATCATCACCGGCGTCGCCCTGGATCAGGCGTTCCGACAGAGCGCCCTCGCCGCGCAGCGTGAACGCCTGCTCGGCCACGTCCACACGCTACTGGCCGCCGTGGACGTAGGCGATGCCGGCGTAACGCTGGTGAACGCGCTCCCGGAGCCGCGGCTGAGCCGTCCCGGCTCCGGCCTGTACGCCTGGCTGCTGGATGCGAACGGCGAGGTAAGCTGGCACTCGCGCTCCACCCTCGGCCGGGACCTGCCGCAACCCGGTCCGGTACCCGCGGGCACCATGCGTTTCCAGCGCGTGGACAGCGTATTCCGCCTGGATTACGGGGTTCTATGGGAACCGGCCAACGGACCTCCGCACCGTTTCAGCGTGACCGTGGCCGAGTCACCGGCGACCTTCGTCACCCAGACCAGCGGCTTCCGGCGCACGCTCTTCGGCTGGTTGGCGCTCGGAGCCATCGCATTGCTCGCCGGGCTCGGGCTCACCGTCCACTGGGGATTGGCGCCCCTGAGGCGCGTCGCGCGTGAAGTCGCGGACATGAACGAGGGCGGCCGCGATGCCCTGGCCAGCGACTACCCGCGGGAAATCGCCCTGCTCACGGACAACATCAACGCGCTCGCCGAGAGCGAACGCGAACGCACCCGCCGCTACCGCCACGGTCTGGACAACCTCGCCCACAGCCTGAAGACACCGCTGGCGGTGCTGCGAAGCGCACTTGCCAGTCGCCGGGACGACGACCTCGAGGTGGCAGCGGCGCAGGTCGAGCGCATCGACCGCAGTCTCGACTACCACGTTCGCCGCACCGGTGCCGGTAGCCTCCACGCCAGCGAGCGCACGCCCGTGACTCCGGTGATCGAGCGCCTCGTCCGCGTGCTCGAGCACGCGCGCACGCAGACGCCACGCGCGGTCACCATCGATTGTCCCGTTCCTCTGGCCTATTCGGGGACCGAGGATGACCTCATGGAAATCGCGGGCAATCTGGTCGACAACGCCTGGAAATACGCCCGCAGCGAAATACGCGTCAGCACCGAAGCCGACGACGCCGGTACTTTCCGGCTCACCGTCGAGGACGACGGCCCGGGTATCCCGGCAGCGGTCCGTGACGCGGTGACCAGGCGTGGCGTACGCCTTGATGAACACACCCCCGGCGAAGGCATAGGGCTCGCCGTAGTCGGCGAGCTGGTGGCCGCGGCCGGCGGTACGCTCAGCATCGACGCGTCACCGTTGGGCGGTACCCGGGTGCACGTCAAGCTCCCTGGCGCACCATTGGTCGGTGAACTATCTTAGACATAGAGGAATTGCGCGAGTACCCACGGCAGCACGGTCATGACGAATCCCCTGTGTATCGATGCGCTTCGCCTGACCAATGGCGGACGGATCGGCGTCACCGGCTGCCCGGGTCGGGTGAGACTCTTCGGCAGCATGGCCGTGGAGCCCGGCGGGGTCGAACAGGATATTGCCCGACTGCGCCATTGGGGCGCCACAGCCGTATTGACGCTGCTCGAGAGCGACGAGCTTGCGCTCCTGGACCTGGGCGACCTCGGGCCGCTGGTGGAAGATGCCGGTCTCGCGTGGATGCACTGCCCCGTCAGCGACCTCTCCCCCATCGACGAGAACGCGTTCGACCGTGCCTGGGATGCGGTCCGTACTGAGGCCCACGCCTGCCTGAATGCCGGCGGCAGCCTCGTACTCCACTGCATGGCCGGCTACGGGCGAAGCGGGGTATTCCTCGCACGCATCCTCGTCGAGCGTGGTGTCCCGCCTGACGAATCCCTGGCGCTCGTGAACGCAATACGCCCCGGTGCCATCCAGGGCGCCGATCAGGCTGCCTACGTGCGCGCCCTGCGGTGCGTGGCCGCAGAACCGGACCTGCCGCTGGCCGCGCACTTGGTGGAATAAATCCATCAGGACCGATGTTCCCGCGCTGGTGCCGCTCGGTGGTTGGATCCCCCCAACGACGAAAGCGCCGTGGGCCAAGCGCCCAATCCGGCGCCGTGATCGCTCGGGGCAGGCCTATCGAGGCGCCAGTGCCTTCGGTATCCTTCCTACCATGGATGAGGAAGGGCCACTCGATCCGGATACCGTTCGCGCGCGCCTGCGTGCCCGCCGCGACGCCTTGACGGCCACTGCACGGACCCGTGATGAAGCCACCGGGACCCTAGAGCTCGATCAACAGCGTCACGGACGGCTCCCCCGAATGGATGCGATGCTGGCGCAAACGATGGCACGTGCCGGGCGCGAGCGTGCGTGGCGAGAAATACAACGCGTCGGCGCTGCGAGGAGCCCATCGACCCCCGACGCCTTATCGCCGATCCGGCGGCGACGCTATGCATTGACTACGCGGAAGCCGCTGATCGGCCCTGACCAAAGGGTTGCAATTCGTTATGACCATGGATCGGACGAAAGCCCAGCCGCTCATCGAGCAGGTATGGGAAGACGACATTCTCGAGCGACTCGCCACCTACATCGAGATTCCGGCCAAGTCGCCGCATTTCGATGAGAACTGGGCGGACAACGGCCACATCGATCAGGCCGTGGACCTGGCCGAGCGCTGGTGCCGGAAACAGCCCATCGACGGTATGAGCGTCGAGGTGGTGCGACTGCCCGGACGCACGCCGGTACTGCTCGTCGAAGTCGCCGGCACTGCCCCGGGCGAGGTATTGCTCTACGGCCATCTCGACAAGCAGCCGGAGATGCAGGGCTGGGACGCGGACAAGGGGCCGTGGACACCGGTGCGCCTCGACGATCGACTCTACGGCCGCGGCGGCGCCGACGATGGCTATGCGGTTTTTGCCTCGTTGACCGCCATCCGCGCCCTCCAGGACCAGGGCGTGCGCCACCCCCGCTGCGTCGTGTTGATCGAAACCTGCGAGGAAAGCGGCAGCTTCGACCTGCCACCCTACTTCGAACATCTCGGCGAACGCCTGGGTACCCCGGACCTCGTGATCTGCCTGGACTCCGGCTGCGGCAATTACGATCAACTCTGGCTGACGACGTCGCTTCGGGGTGTCGCCGCCGGCGACCTGCACGTGGACATCCTCGACGAAGGCGTGCACTCCGGTGACGCCAGCGGCGTGGTGCCGTCGAGCTTCCGCATCGCCCGCGCCCTCCTCGACCGCATCGAGGACGCGGACACCGGCGCCGTGCGCCCGGATGCACTGCATGCGGAAGTCCCCGAAATCCGGCGGTACCAGGCGGAGCAGTCGGCCAAAGTCCTCGGCGAGGCGGTGCACGCCAAGTTCCCGTTCGTCGATGGCGCCGGGCCCATGGGCACCAACGCCACGGAGCGCGTGCTCAATCGCACCTGGCGGCCGGCTCTTTCGGTCACGGGCGCCGGGGGTCTGCCGCCGTTACCCGAGGCCGGCAACGTGCTCCGCCCGGGTACCGCGCTACGGTTGTCGATGCGACTGCCGCCCACCGTGGACGGCGAGGCGGCCTCTGGCGCGCTCAAGGACACCCTGGAGACGGATCCGCCCTACGGTGCGCGTGTGCGTTTCGAGGCCACCCAGGCGTCCTCGGGCTGGCACGCGCCGCCGCTGGCCGAATGGCTCGGTCACGCCGTGGACGAAGCCTCCGAACGATGGTACGGCCGTCCCGCAATGTTCATGGGCGAAGGCGGAACGATTCCGTTCATGGGGATGCTCGGCGAGGCTTTCCCGGAAGCACAGTTCCTGATCACCGGCGTGCTCGGCCCGCACTCAAACGCCCACGGACCCAACGAGTTCCTGCACATTCCCACCGCGAAGCGCCTGACCGGTGTGGTGGCGGACGTGCTCGGCAGGGTAGCGGCACGGCAGAACGAGTAATCAACGGGGTCAACGACACCCGCCTGCCCCACCACAACGCACCGTCTGTAGGGCGCATGGAGTGAAGCATAATGCGCCGGGGTCGCGGATGCTCCAGCCATGTGGCACATTCCGCTGCTCTCCGTGTGCCCTACGGGTGGCCATCACCCGCCGCTAGCGGTGCCCGACGGCCCCGGCCACCCAGCAGATGCACCCCCTCTCGCAGAGTATGCGAAGATCGGTACAATACGCCGCCTCGCCGCTTTCGGACTCACGCTGCCATGCACTGCAACCGCATTCTCATCCACTATGCCGAGGTCGCGCTCAAGGGCCGCAACCGCCGCGACTTCGAGGGACGGCTACGCCGTAACATCAAGATCCGCCTGCAACGCGAAGGCCTTGGCGGCTGGACCGTGCGCCGCGGACGCGACCGCATCACCATTGACGTCACTGACGCGGAGGCCGGGCAGCTTTCGCGGGCACTCGACGCGCTCGCGGAAATTCCCGGCATCGCCTCCTACGCCCCCGTGGCCTTCCTCACGCCCGCGGAGCTGCGTGACGGCGGCGACGACGCGAACCCCGGGATCATCGAAGGCATCGTGGTCGAGCAAGCAGCGGCCCACTTCCGTGAGGGCGAGCGCTTCGCGGTGCGCGTCAATCGGGCGGACAAGGGATTTCCGTTGAAGTCGGACGAGTTCGGCCGACGCCTCGGTGCGGCCATCATCGAGCGCACCGACTGGCAGCACGTGAATCTCCGGCGCCCCGACCGCGCTTTCCACGTGGATATCTACCCGGAGGGCGCCTATATCTACGCCGACCGCCGTCGCGGCCTGGGCGGTCTCCCGGTATTCTCCGGCGGCCACGTTCTCTCCCTGCTCTCCGGGGGCATCGACTCCCCCGTCGCCGCCTGGATGATGGCCAAGCGCGGCTGTCGGGTGGACTTCCTCCACATGACCGCCAGCCACGTGCGCCCCGAAGACGCCGCCGACAACCTGGTCGCCCGGATCGCCCGGCACCTGAGCCGCTATACGCTGCGCTCGCGACTCCTGCTGCTGCCCTACACCCATTTCGACATGGCCCTCATCGGCCATGAGCGTACCGGCTACGAAATGATTCTGTTCCGGCGTTTCGTCGCCCGCGTGGGACAACGGGTTGCCGGCATCCTGCGCGCGCGGGCCATGGTCGCCGGCGACAGCCTCGGCCAGGTCGCCTCGCAAACGCTGGAGAACATGGTCAGCGCCTCTCAGGCGAGCGACGTGCCGATCCTGCGGCCGCTGGTGGGGCTCGACAAGCAGGAGATCATCGATCGCGCCCGCGCCATCGGCACCTTCGAGATGTGCACGGAGCCGTACAAGGACTGCTGCGCGCTGCTGAGCACCAACCCGCGCACCAAGTCCCGCCACGTGCACCTGGAAAGTCTGGAAGCACGGGTGTTCCCGGATTACGAGGGGCTCATCGAGCGCACCCTCGCCGACGGTCGCGTCCTGGACTTCGAAACCGGTGAGCTCACGGCACTCGACGCACCGCTGTCCTCCACCCGCGAAGCCGGCTAATCTGAGCGGACAGGACACATGATCCGACCGCCCCGTCGGCGGAGGTTGAACGACCAGGCATGAAAACGCACAAGGCCGGACGGCTTCGAAACTACCTGCTCGCCGGTGTATTGACGGTGATCCCGATCTGGATCACCTGGGTGGTCTTTCGCTTCGTCGTGCAGCAGCTCTCGGGGTTCGGGCGCCCCTGGGTGACCACGCTCGCCAACGTGGTGCGCTCCTACTCCCCCGATACCGCGCAATTGATGCTGGCCCCGGCATTCGAGACCGCCGTTGCCGTCCTGCTGACACTCTTGGGGCTGCTGGTGCTCGGCTGGGCGGCGACCCGGGTGGTCGGGCGGCGGATCATCGCGGCCTTCGACGCGCTCGTCAACCGCATTCCCCTGGTGCAGAAGATCTACGGCGCCACCAAGGCACTGCTGTCGGCCCTGCAGCAACAACCGGAATCGGTTCAGCGCGTCGTGCTCATCGAGTTCCCCCACCGGCAGATGAAGACCGTGGGGTTCGTCACCCGCGTGCTCACCGATCGCGAAACCGGCCGCCGGATCGCCGCGGTGTACGTGCCGACCACCCCCAACCCGACCTCCGGGCATCTGGAGCTGGTGCCCGTGGAGCGCCTCACCGCCACCGACTGGACGCTGGACCAGGCGATGACCTTCGTCATGTCCGGGGGCACGGTTGCCCCCGACGAGATCGACTACGAGCACAGCGCTGGCGAGCTGCAGCCCGAGGAAGGCAGTGCACCGGCCGCAGACCGGGAGACCATCGCGCGACGACGCCGCTGATCGGCGCGCAGCGGTGCCACGCGCCGATCAGTGATAGCCCTCGCCAGGCCTCACCTTACCCCGGAACACCCAGTACGTATACGCGGTGTAGGCAAGAATGGCCGGCACCAGGAACCCCACCCCGATCAACAGGAACAGCTGCGCCTCCGGCGCCGCAGCGGCTTCGTAGATAGTCACCCGCGGCGGAATGACGTGCGGCCACAGACTGATAATGAAGCCGGAGTACGACAGCCAGAACAACACAAGCGCGTAGATGAACGGCTGATACTCGGCGCCACGGTCCAGCGCGCGTACGAGCTGCCACATGCACAGTGCCGTAAGTACCGGCACCGGCGAGAAGAACAGCAGATTCGGCCATGAGAACCAGCGCGCCGCGATGGACTCATCCAGCCACGGCGTCCACAGGCTGACGATGATCACCGCCGCAATGAGCAGCCACACCAGACGCCGCGCGTGGCTGCGCGCCCACCGCTGCAAGTCCCCCTCGGTTTTCATCACCAGCCAGGTGGCCCCCAGCAGCGCGTAGCCCGCGACCAGGGCGAAACCGGTGAATACGCTGAAAGCCGTCAGCCAGTCGAAAGCGCCACCGGAAAAGCGCCCGTCCTGCGTCTCGAACCCCTGAATGAAGCCGCCGAGCACGATGCCCTGGGCGAAAGTCGCGGCCACCGAACCGCCATGGAAAGCGACATCCCACAGGCGGCGGCTGGTGTGCGCCTTGAAGCGGAACTCGAAGGCCACGCCCCGGAATATCAACGCGATGAGCATCAGTAGCACCGGAAAGTACATCGCCGGCAACAGCGTCGCATAGGCCAGCGGAAAGGCTGCCAACAGGCCGCCGCCGCCAAGCACCAGCCAGGTCTCGTTGCCGTCCCACACGGGAGCGACGGAGTTCATCATCAAATCCCGGTGACCGTCGTTCGCGGCGAAGGGGAAGAGAATGCCCACCCCCAGATCGAAACCGTCCATGAGCACGTACATGAACACGGCGAACGCGAGCACCGCGGCCCACACGTTGACGAGCATGATCTCCATCGGTCATCCCTCCGCGTCGATCGTATCCACGGGCATGGACAGCGGCCGCATGGGCGTGCCTTCGCTCACGTCCGGCCCGGGTGCCGGGTCGGGCCCCTTGCGCACCAGCTTGACCAGGTAGTAGATGCCGAAACCGAAAATGAACGCATACGCCGCGACGAAGGCAATCAACGACACCAGCACCTCGACACCGCCGATGGCCGGCGAGACGGCGTTACCGGTGCGCATCAGCCCGTACACCACCCAGGGCTGACGGCCGATCTCGGTGGTGAACCAGCCGGCCAGGATCGCCACGAAGCCGACGGGCATGCAGTACTGCACCAGCCGCAGGAACCAGGGCGTGTCGTAAAGGCGGCCACGCCAGCGCAGCCACAGGCTGATCGCGCCGACCGCGAGCATGAGCACGCCGATCGCCACCATCACCCGGAACGACCAGAACACCGGGGCCACCGGCGGACGCTCGTCCTCGGGCCACGCCGTCAGGCCCTTCACCTCCCCGTCCCACTGGTGGGTAAGGATGAGACTGGCGAGATTCGGGATGGCGACCTCATAGCGGTTGGTCTCGTTGGCCGGGTCCGGGATACCGAAGAGAACCATCGGTGCGCCGCGGTGCGTCTCCCAATGCCCCTCCATGGCCGCCACTTTGACCGGCTGGTGTTCCAGTGTGTTCAGGCCGTGAAGATCACCGATGAAAATCTGTGCCGGGGCGAGTATGCAGATCAACCACATCGCCATGGACAGCCCCTTCCGACCGACCCGTGGAAAGCGGCCGGTGCGCAGATACCAGGCGCTCACCGATGCGACCACGAACGCAGTGGTCAGGAACGTGGCGGTGACCATGTGCGCGAGCCGATACGGAAACGACGGGTTGAACACCGCCTGCGCCCAGCTCTCGATGCGGAAGACGCCGTCGCGCAACACCGTGCCGTCCGGCGTGTGCATCCAGCTGTTCGCCGCCAGGATCCAGAACGCCGAGAACAGCGTGCCCACCGCAACGACACACGCAGCGAGGAAGTACAGGAACGGCGGTACCCGGTTGCGCCCGAACAACAGAATGCCGAGGAACGTGGCCTCCATGAAGAACGCAGTGACCACCTCGTAGCCCATGAGTGGACCGATCACGTTGCCGGCAACGGCGGAGAATTCACTCCAGTTCGTCCCGAACTGGTAGGACATCACGATCCCCGAAACCACGCCCATGCCGAACGAGACCGCGAAGATCTTCACCCAGAAGCGCGACAGGCGCTGATATACCTCACGCCCCGTACGCAGCCACAACCCCTCCAGAACGGCGAGATACGCGGCGAGGCCGATGGTGAAAGACGGAAAGAGAATGTGGAAGGACACCACGAAGGCGAACTGGATGCGCGCCAGAAGGACCGGATCGAGCTCCACGGCTAGACCTCCTTTCGTCACCGGGCAGGCGCTCGCCTTGCACGTATTCGCGCCTGCGGCCTGCCGGTGGACGAGCCGGAACGGGTAGTTCGGATGTCAGGAAATACACGGCCCGGGTCCCGTGAGATTGTCGGGGCACCAAAGGATGCCGCTCATCGACGTCGGCCAGTGTATCCAAGCAGTATCGCCACCGCCAGCGCTGCACCGCACAACCAATCGCCAACCCGGCCCCATCAGCCAAGCACAGACTTTCGTGAAGCCCGTTGCAATGGGCGCTGCCGGCCTGATCCTCCAGAACGGGCCGGTATGTGCCCCCGTGTCAAATTGTCGCACCCGTGACGACACACACCTCAGCGGTGGCGCACCGCGTAGACGGCAAGCAACGCCCAGCCAACGACCCAGAGCACGCCCCCGATCGGCGTAATGGCGCCAAGCCACGGCACGCCGGTCAGGCAGAGCAAGTAGAGGCTACCGCAGAACACGATCACTCCGGCCATCAGACTCGCCGTCGACCAGCGCAGCCATGCACCGCCGGATGCCGGATGGAGCGTGCCGATGAACACCAGGGCCAGTGCGTGCACGAACTGGTAGCGCACCGCCGTCTCCCACACCTCGAGCCGCTCGGGCGACAACATGCCGCTCAACGCGTGCGCTCCGAACGCCCCGAGTACCACGCCCACCAGACCCGCAAGGGCCCCGAACACCATCGCCGCGCGACCATCCATCGTGTTTCCTCCCGCAAAATGCTTTGTCAAATTGCAAAACACCAATCAAAGCGCAAAAATATGAAGCTCCCAAGCGCCATTTCGGAGCGCTCGTGCTCACCGACACACGCCTTACGGAGCGTAACGTGGAAGACAGCGACCCCCTGCAAGACCGACTCTCCCCCCACATCCATCTCAACCTCAACGTCCGGGGCCTGGGGCCTTCCGCCACCCTGGCCATCAACGAGCAGTGTGCCGAGCTCCAGCGCCAGGGCCGCGACGTGTTCCGTCTCGGGCTCGGACAGTCACCCTTCCCCGTTCCGGATTTCGTCACCGAATCCCTGCGCGAGCATGCCGCCGAGAAGGATTACCTCGCCGTGAAGGGGCTCGCCGAGCTGCGCGCGGCGATCTCCGGTTACCTTCGCCGCACCGAAGGCCTGGATTACGACCCCGACAACATTCTCGTGGGCCCGGGGACCAAGGAGCTGATGTTCATCGTTCAGCTCGTCTACTACGGCGATCTCGTGATTCCGACGCCTAGCTGGGTCTCCTACGCCCCCCAGGCTCACATCCTCGGTCGGCAGATCCGGTGGCTGCCCACGGACCCGGCCACGGGCATGGGCGTCACGGCGGACGCACTCGAAGCGCATTGCCGCGCCGACCCCGACCGTCCGCGGCTGCTCATTCTCAACTACCCCGGCAACCCTACCGGCATCGCCTACTCCGCGGAGCAGCTCCAGGCGATCGCCGAAGTCGCCCGCCGTTACCGGGTGCTGGTGTTATCCGACGAGATCTACAGCGGCACGCGCTTCGACGGCGAGCACGTGTCCATCGCACGGTACTATCCGGAAGGGACCATCATCAGCAATGGCCTGTCCAAGTGGTGTGGTGCCGGCGGCTGGCGACTGGGGGCATTCGCGTTTCCGAGCCATCTGCGCTGGCTCCTCGACGGCATGGCCGCCGTGGCGAGCGAGACCTTCACCTCCACCAGCGCCCCTATCCAATACGCGGCGACAACGGCGTTCAACGGCGGTCCCGAGCTGGACCGCTACCTTGCCGACAGCCGCCGTATCCTCGCCGCGCTGGCCGGATTCTTCCAGCGAACGCTGGTGGCCGCCGGCGCGGACTGCCGGCCGGCACAGGGCGGGTTCTACCTGTTCCCGAGCTTCGAGCCGCTACGGGCACGGCTCGAGGCCCACGGCGTGACGGACAGCCGCACCCTGTGCACACGGCTGCTGGAGGACACCGGCGTCGCCGTGCTGCCGGGCAGCAACTTCGGCCGCCCCTCCCGAGAGCTCTCGGTGCGCCTGGCCTATGTGGACTTCGACGGAAGCACCGCCCTGGACGCGCTGAAGACCGGCGAGCAGGAAGTCGACGACGCGTTCCTGCGCACCTACTGCCCGCGGGTGGTCACCGCGGCCGAGCGCATGGCGGACTGGCTGAGTCACGGGTAGCAATACGCGGCCGCCCGTGGCAAGGCGGCCGTTCTTCCGATTCGCACAACCACGTGAAATGGTCAGACCTTGAACCGCCCCACCACCCCACGCAACGTCTCGCCCATGCGCGCGAGCTCGTCGCTGGCATGGCTGGTCTGCTCCATGCCTTCTGAGCTCTGGCCCGCCGCGTCGACGATGCGGGTGACGTTGCGGTTGATCTCCTCGGCCACCTGGCTCTGCTCTTCCGCGGCGGTGGCGACCTGGGTGATCTGGGTGTGTATTCGGGTCACGGCCTCGGCGATTCCGGCCAACGACTCGCGCGAGTCTTCGGCGCGCTCGACGTTACGCTCGGAACGCTCGCGGGAATAATCCATGGTCTCCGCAGCCTGACGGGTGTCGTTCACCAACCCTTCGATGATGGTGCGGATGCGGTCGGCTGACTCGCTGGAGCGTTTCGCCAGGGCGCGGACCTCCTCGGCTACCACCGCGAAGCCCCGGCCCTGCTCCCCGGCGCGTGCCGCTTCGATGGCCGCGTTCAGTGCCAGCAGGTTGGTCTGTTCGGTGACCTCGTGGATCACGTCGAGGACGGTCTCGATCTCCTTGCTGCGCTCAGCGAGCTGGGCGACGGCGTCGCTCGTGCGCTCGATATCCGTGGCGAGGGTACGCATGGATTCGCGGTTCTCCTCGACCACGCTCTGCCCGTCCCGGGCGCGCCCGTCCGCCTCGGAAGCGGCCTGCTCCACCTCGGTGGCGTTGCGCGAGATCTCCTGGACGGTGGCGGTCATCTCGTTGATCGCCGAGGCGATCTGGTCCGTCTCGCTGCTCTGGGAACGCACGCTCTCCCGCGTGGCACCGGCCACCTGATTGAGCTCTTCCGCCGCCGAGGCGAGGTGATGGGTGGTACTGTCGACCTCAGAGATGGCGCCGCGCATTTTCTCGGCGAACGCGTTGAACTGCTCGGCGAGCAGGCTCATTTCGTCACGGCCCTCGACGGGCAGACGCTGTGTGAGATCGCCCTCGCCGGCGGCGATGTCCCGCAAGCGCTCGGTCACCCGGTTAATCGGACGGGTCAGCGCCCGTGACAGCCACACAGCGAGACCGATCACAATCACGATGGACACGAGCCCGATCATGGCGATCTGCCAGCTCAGGCGATTGGCCGGGGCCATGACCTCGGCGCGGGGAATGAGGCCGATGAACTTCCACCCGAGCTGCTGCGAGGTATAAATGTTAGCCTGATAGGACTCTCCGCCCAGCGACACCGTCAGGGCACCGTCTTCGGCGGCGGCTAGCCTTTCGTACCCAGGCTCGCCGAGCCCGGTCAGGGGTTCGAAGTTGTGCTCCGGCTCGCTCGGGTCGACGAGCACCTTACCGGTGTCTTCCACGAGCAGCATGTAGCCGGCCTCCCCGAACCGAATCGCCCGCGCCATGTCGGTGAGCTGCTCCAGTGAGACGTCGACGGCCTGCACGCCGGCCACCCCACCGCCCGGCGCGGGCACGGTGCGGGCCAGGCTCACGCCGATGATGTCCTCCGTGGCGAAGCGATAGGCGTCGGTGAGCACGACCTCGCCGCGCTGCGCCATGGCCTTGCGGTACCAGGGGCGCTGGCGGGGGTCGTAGTTGGGCGGGCTCTCGCGCTTGGGCCACTGCACGAAGCCGCCGTCAGTGGTGCCCGTGTATACGTAGGTCAGCGCGTCGTGGTTCTGCCCGAAATGTCCGAGAAAGCGGAAAATGTCCGCCTCGACTGCGCCATTTTCGAGCGGCGTCATCATCCGGCTGTCCGCCCGGTCCATATAGCGGGTGACCGTCTCGTCCGCCTGACGGGTAACCTCGGCGGTGGCCAGATACGCCACGCTCTCACGCATGCGATCGAAAAAGCCGGTCATCGCGCCATCGATCTGGCGGATCTCGCGCAGACTGGCACTGTTGAAGGCGTCGACGGCGCTGGAGCGCGCTTCGGTGATCGCGATACTGGCCACGGCCGCCACGGCCAGGACGATGGTCACGGAGAAGGCAAGAACGAGTTTTCGTGAGATCGACATCCGTCGGTTCCGCTACCTGTTTGGTCGTGAGCGAATGGCGTCGCGAACCGGCTTGTGGCCGTGCGCAACGCGACGAAGCATCCCGCCGGCGCGATCACGCCGGCGGGGCATGGGGAGTCATCGGGGATCTGGGGTATCCTGGACGCTGGGGCCTACCCCGCCTCCTCGGTCGCCAGGCGGTGCACCCGGCGGGCGAGCTCACCCGCATCGAACTTGGAGAGGAAGTCATCCGCCCCGGCCCGGCGCAGGCTGTACTCGTCGAACTGGCCCGATAGCGAGGTGTGCAGCAGCAGTCGCAGGTGAGAGAAGCGGGAGTCGGCACGCAGACGCTGACACAGCGTGTATCCGTCGACGCCGGGCATCTCCACGTCGGAGACGACCACCTGCAGGCATTGCAGGCGTTCCGGGCTTTCGCGGTCGCAGCGCTCCAGCAGCTCCAGCGCCTGCTCGCCGTTGTCGGCAATCAGCACATCCCAGCCGGCCTGGTCGAGCGTGCGGCTCATACGGCTGCGCGCGAGCCGGCTGTCGTCCACCACGAGAACGGTCTGGGCGCCCGGTGGTGGCGCGGGCGCACCGCCGTGCCCGTCCAGGGCCTGCGCGGCGAGCGGTGCCACCCGATCGATGATCTCCTCGAATTCGAGCAGCTGGATGAGGCCGTGGTCGTCGCGCACGACCCCCATGATCTGCGAGTCCCGTCCGGCACCGGCCGGTGGCTTCATCACGTCTTTCCAGGCGACGCGTACTATGCCCTCGATGTCCCCGACACCGAAGCCCAACAGCCGGCGTTCGCAGTCGGTGAGAATGACGTTCTGGAACGTCTGCGGCATGGCGTCGGGATGCAGCAACGGCGCGAGATCCACCAGTGGCACGGTCCGGTCACGGATACGCGCGATACCGGCGATCCCCGGCGGCGCCCCCAGCAGCGTGCGACCACGTGGGGCGGGCACCACCCCTTCCACCTTGAAGACAGTGATGCCGTAGCGCCGCGCGCCGACACGAAAGCACAGCAGCTCGAACACACCACTGCGCTGGTCCGTCTCCGCCGTCTGTGTAGTGTTTCTGGTCACCGTCACCCTACCTGTGCGAATTCCCCCTGCTCTCCGTTGCATCGGCGGGGAAGCGGGAAACTTGAGGGTGATGTACCTGCCCCGGCGCGTGGACGAGCGGCGCCCTCCGGTCAGCCTCGTGCTCTGAGGAGGTTCAGCCCCAGCCCGACATACACGCTGCCGGCGATCCGCTCCATCCAGCGCAGTACTCGCGCGCGCGCCCGCAGGACGCCGGTAAGGCGCGCCGCGGCAACGGCGACCAACGCGCACCACAGCGTTCCCCCGGTAACGAATACCACTCCCAGGAAAACGAACGGCACCGGCCCCACTACTGCCTCGGCATCCACGAACTGCGGCAGAAAGGCGAGAAAGAAAACCGCTATCTTCGGGTTCAGCGTGTTGGTCACGAAACCCTCGCGGAAGATGCGCCATCCATTCGCCGCGGAGATTCCTGGCGCCGTCGTGGCACCCGCGGGAGTCATGATCGAGCGAATGCCCAGGTACACGAGATAGCCCGCGCCGGCGACCTTCACCGCCGTGAACGCCCACGCGGATGCCGCCAGCACCGCGGAAAGCCCCACCGCCGCGAGCGCCGTATGCAGCAGTATCCCCGCGCCGATGCCCAGGCAGGAGAGCAAACCGGCCCGACAGCCCTGGGTGATACTGCGCGAGAGGATGTACATCGTGTCCGGGCCGGGCGTCAGCCACAGCACAAGGCTTACCAGAAGAAATCCGGCCAGATTCTCGGTTCCCAGCATCGGCTGCCACGCTCCCTGCAACGGCCGACCGCCCCGGTGACATTCCCGCCCGGTGCCGGGACGGACGCCGAGTCGGGAACACGGCACTCGGTCGACTTGTCAGCTACTAACCTTCTTTAAGAAGCGATCGATCGGTGACTGCCTCGGCGCAACCACCGTTGCTCGCTCGACGCATGGTTACACGGAACCAACAGGGAGACCACTTCATGCCGGGAACGGGACACGGTGACGTACGCCACCTTCGCGCCTGCCACAGCGCTGACGAAGCCGTCGCACGCATCGCCGAACTCTACGAGACCGCCGTCCAGCATCTTCGCGAACGCCACCGGCGCTTCGTCGCGGGCGACCACCAACCGAGCCCCGGGCTGAACGCCTGCTACCCGTACGTGGGCATCGAAGTAAACAACGATCACCTCGTCACCGTCTCCCGTCCCACATACGGCTCCCTGCGCAATCCCGGCGTACACGGGACGACGGTAACGCGGCCGGACATTTTCGCCGACTACTTCCACGAGCAACTCTCGCTGCTTATCGCCAATCACCAAGTGCCGGTCTACGTGGGTGTCAGCAACGAGCCGATCCCGCTGCCGTTCGTCATCGAAGAGGCCACGGCGGATCTCACCCGCGAACAGGTCCGTGAGATGGAGCAGATCTTCCATCTGCCGAACCTCGGACGTATCGACGACGCCATCGCCAACGGCACCTATCGCACGTCCCCGGGCCACCCGTATCCGCTGTCGCTGTTTCCCGCCCAGCGGGTGGACCTGGCGCTGCAACGGCTGCACCACTACACGAGCACCGATCCGCGTCACTTCCAGGGATTCGTGCTGATCACCAACTACCAGCGCTACGTGGACGATTTCATCGCCTACGGTCAGGATCAGGTCGCCAATGGCCACGATTACACGGCATTCGTCGAACCCGGCGACGTAGTCACTCCGAACCCGCGCTTCGACCACCCCGGCAGCGATCACGAGCCGCCGCGCCACCAGCCGCCCATGCCGGCGTATCACCTCAAGCGCGACGATGGCCTCGGCGTCACGTTGATCAACATCGGCATCGGGCCCTCGAACGCCAAGACCGTCACCGACCATCTGGCGGTGCTGCGCCCGCACTGCTGCCTGATGGTGGGTCACTGCGGCGGGCTGCGGCGCTCGCAACAGCTCGGCGATTATGTCCTCGCTCACGCGTACATCCGCGAGGATCACGTCCTCGATCAGGACCTCCCGCTGTGGATTCCCGTGCCGCCGCTCGCCGAGGTGCAGGTGGCGCTCGAGGAAGCGGTAGCGAGCGTGACGGGCCTGACCGACTCGGAGATCAAGACCCGCCTGCGCACGGGCACGGTCGCCAGCACCGACAATCGCAACTGGGAGTTCCGCTTCGAAGAGCTCTACGAACGCTTCAGCCAGTCCCGTGCCATCGCGGTCGACATGGAAAGCGCCACCATCGCGGCGAACGGCTTCCGGCTGCGTGTGCCCTATGGCACGCTGCTGTGCGTCTCGGACAAACCGATGCACGGCGAGCTCAAGCTGCGCAGCATGGCGAACGCCTTCTACCGCACGCGCATCAACCAACATCTCACCATCGGGCTCGAGACCATCCGCATTCTCAAGGAATCCGGCATCGACGCACTGCATTCGCGCAAGCTGCGCAGCTTCGACGAACCCGCCTTTCGGTGACCGCCTCCTGCAACGGTGCACACTCCGCCGGCGATGCGCTGCCGCCGGCGGGGCGCGTCTACACCCGGCCCCTCCATACGCGTAGCATCGTGGGGAAGGGGACGGCCCGGACCGGGTCGAGACAGCAGAGGGGGAGATGCCGGGCATGTCAGAGGGTGCACGAACGGGGGACTCATCCCTGCAACGCTGGGTGGATCAGCTCAGCGAACAGGACATGCCGGTTCTCGGCGATACCGTGCGGCGCCTGCACAGCGCCGCCACCGACCGCTCGACTTCGGCTCCCGATCTGGCCCGTATCGTCCTCAGGGATGCGGCGATGACCTCGGGCGTGATCAAGGCCGTGAACACCGTGTACTACAACTCCGCCTCGAGGCGCATCACCACCATCAGCCGCGCCGTCGTGATCCTCGGGTTCGAAACGGTGCGCACCATCGGCACATCGGTGGCGGTCATCGAGACCTTCCTCAGAGCCGGTGCCCGCCGGAAACTGCTGGAGCTCATGCACGAGTCCGTCTTCGCGGCCGTGTATGCCAAGGCCATCGCACGGTGCACCGGAGACCCGGAGCCCGAGGAAGTGTTCATCGCCGCACTGCTCTACCGTCTCGGCCCCATGGCGTTCTGGTGCTATGCCGACGACACCCAGGCACAGCGCATGGAGAGCGCGCTCGACGCCGGCGACAAGCCCCGCAACGACATCGAGCGCGAGATCCTCGGATTCAGCCTTAACAATCTCACCCGTTCGCTCACGCGGCGCTGGAAGCTCGGGGAAGTCGTGCAGGAGACCCTCGACAGCAACCCGAACCGCCCCACCGGCCGCGCGGGCACTGTCCACCTCGGCCATCGCGTCGAACGCGCCGTGCGCGAACACGGCTGGGACTCCACGGCCGTGCAACGCCTGACGCGGGAGATCGCGGCCCACACGGGCGCAACGCCCGAGGACATCACGAGGTTGCTGGACGAGACGCGTTCGGAGGTACACCGGGCCGCCGAGGCATTCGGTTTGATCCCCGCAAACCCGGATCCGTGCGCACCGGCGCAGCCGGCCTCCTCCACTGGCCCGTCACAGCCGTGCCCGGAGCTGCAACTGCGCATTCTCCGCGAGCTCTCTCAGTTGCTCCAGGACAACCCGGATCTCCAGTCCGTGCTGGACATGGTCCTCGAAGGCATCTATCGCGGCGTCGGTATGGACCGCACGCTGGTGGCGGTGCTCTCCCGCGACCGCCGGCATCTGAGCGTGCGCTACACGCTGGGCGACAGCGGTGAGCTACAGCGCGGCTTCGGTTTCGAGCTGGATGCGCCGGACTACGCGATCGTGCGCCATACTCTGGCACGCCAGCACCCGTTGTGGACCGCTCGCCTGGGCGAGGCACACCGCCGGAAATGGCTCACACAGGCGGTACGCACCAGCCTTGGTGCCGACTTCTTCCTGGGGCCGTTGGTGGTCCAGGGCAAGGACATCGGGGTGCTGTATGCCGACCGTCGCACCAGCGCCACGCCCTTGGACGACGTAAGCTTCGACGGCTTCTGCCACTTCTGCGAGCAGGCCAACCTGGCGCTGGAATTCGTCATGGCGCGATAGCGCCCTCGAGTCACCGCACACGGTGGCAACCCACCATGAACCAATTTACGTAATCGCTGGGCCCCATCAGGCCAATTGGCTTAAATTGGGTTTTTGTTCTAGCCTTTTAACGCCAATGACACATATTGGTTTCATGGCTGCGCAAGACCATTAGGTCCCACAAGCAGTCAGATACCGGATCGCCCATCGGCAATCAAGGACGTATCGCCATGCTTGAAACAAGAACCCGAACCATCACCACCCTGCTCGGCCTGACCCTGCTCGGCGCCAGTACGAGCGCCGGCGCCCACGGCAGCCTGAGCGCCCCCATGAGCCGCCAGTACGCCTGCTTCCAGGACGGACCGGAGTCTCCGAGCTCGCCTTCCTGCCAGGCACTCGGCACGGCCATCTACGACTGGAACGGCGTGCGCATGGACGGGGTCTTCGACCTCTACCGGGAGAATATCCCCGACGGGGAACTATGCAGCCTGGGTATCCCGAAGTTCGAACCGCTGGACGAGATGCCGGGCGACTTCCCGAGCACCGTCATGGCGCCCGGTACCCACAAATTCACCTACTACCCCACGGCCGTTCACGCCACCAAGCGCATCGCGCTGTTCATCACCCGCGACGGCTATGATCGCACGCAGCCCCTCGGATGGGAGTCCCTCGAGTCCGAGCCGTTCTGCACCGTCGCCGACAGTGCGCTCAGCCTCGACGACGACGGCCGCTGGCGCTTCTCCTGTACCGTGCCCGCCGAGAAGTCCGGCAACCATGTCATCTACACCATCTGGCAGACCGATAACGGCACGGGCGAGATATTCGGTGGTTGCAGCGACGTCTTCGTCAGCAGCGACGGAACCGGCGATCCCGGCGACGGGGACGGCGGTACCGACATCCCGGCATGGAACCCCGACCAGGTCTATGACGAGGCCGGTCAGGTAGTGCGCTACGAGGGCGCGAAGTACCGTAACCGCTGGTGGACCCAGGGCGACAACCCCGCGACCGCGCCCGTGTGGGAGCGACTGGACACCGGTGACGGCGGCCTGCCCGCGTGGAGTACGGAAACCACCTACACCGCCGGTGACCGTGTGGAACACGATGGTAACCAGTGGGAGGCGCGTTGGTGGAACCAGGGGCAAGTGCCTTCCAGTGATCCCGACGGGCCCTGGAAGCAGCTCTGACGCGGTCGCGCCGGGCGGGCGCCCCCGTCCGGCGCCGCCGCCGATCAAGCATCGCCCCCCCCCTTGCATTCCCGCAGGATCGACGGCAGCTCCCCTACCGTGCGATGAAGCGGGAGGTGCTATGCAGCTCGAACTCAACACCGGCGAAGGCATGGAGACATCCCCGGCGCTCGAACGCCACGTCCGCGACAAACTCGCGGGGGTGGAACGACGCTTCGGCGAACGGGTCACGCGCGTCGAGGTCTACCTCAAGGACACCAATGCCGGCAAAGGCGGTGTGGACACCGTCTGCACCATCGAGGCACACCCGGCAGGCCTGTCGCCGGTGGTGGTGGAAGCGGAAGCGATCGACGCTTATACGGCGACCCATGAAGGGGCACGGAAGCTGGAAAAAGCCCTGGAGACCCGCATCGCCCGGGCACAGGCGCGTAACGCTTACTAAGCTTCTCAGAAGTATTGTCATGCGTCAGCCGGTCTGTGCGCCGATGGGGCAAGGCGCGAGGCGCGCCGTGTAGCCGGG